>JACWAG010000111.1 GCA_014874425.1 Syntrophaceae bacterium
GAGATTGATGGTTTCCACGTTTCGCAGTTCCCATATTACCCATGGAACCAGAAATATCAGCCCGACCACAAACGTGGAACATAAGAAGGCTATTGAACTCAGGGCCACCGGCTTAAGTCGAGCTAGAACACTATAGGCTCCAAAAATTGCCGCAGCCAGGATCATCCATACATCGCCCTCCGAAAAGGTGAGACCAATGACTCGGGATAGTTCACCTCCTGTGATAAGAAGGACAACCCCAGAGGTGGCCCCAATAAGTCCGACAATTCTGCGAGGAGTGAAAGGATCTTTTAGGAACAAGCGAGCAATCAACACTATGAATATAGGTGACGAGACAGCGATCAGCGTCAGGTTTACGGCCTTCGAGGTATGAGCTGCAATGTAAATGAGTGTATTAAACACTGTGACCCCCAGAAACGCCGTCAGGGAAATATAGCCCAAATGGGCGCGAATGACCCCAAAGTCACGGCAAATGGGTCTTATGGCAAACGGCAAGAGCACAACCGCTGCGGTTGCCCAACGCAAAAAGGCTAGCGTGACGGGAGGTACAGAACCGGAAAGAATTCTTGCGACAATGAAGTTGCCTGACCAGATTGCGGTAGCGGTTAATGCGAGCAAATAACCAACAACATCATTTGACTTCAATTCAGTAGCGGCGCTGGAATGTCTCTGCCTAGCAATTATGGTCCATGCCTCCTTTCCGTAACGCAGAGACCTAAAGTATAGGCCACTCTTTCTGACACGAATCAGACCCATTTGGCGAGAAAAAAGAATGTCAGGCCGTTTATTTAGTCCACAAATGGCTTTTTTCAGAATTGATAAAAGGTCCAACCGTAGGCATTGAATTTCGCTTTATACCTTGCAAAGGTTATTACAATGCGACTTCTGGCTGCAAGTCACGACAATGCTTCATTTTTTCAAGGGTCACCGATTTGGGTTGAACGTCCATTAATTTGATCCACCATTCCTCAGGCATAGACGTGTGAGAATTAATGATCCAGGAAAATTGAACAGTGGCATGACGTCATGAGCTGCCCTAAATCAACCACAGCAAAAGGCAAATGTTACCACTGAGATTCTTTGATCATCGAATCTTGAATCGTTTAGTTTGACTTCAATGGCCATATCAGATATCCATATTTGTTAAATTCGTGTAGCCCAACGAATAAAATGGGGCTAAGTGGTGAGGTGTACTGTGGCCGAAAAAAAGCCCAAGAGAAAAGAACTCCTAAAAGAACCTGATGAATTTTTTACTTGGTCTGCAAGAACCATTGCGTTCGCCCGTCAGAATCCAAGAGTGATAGCTATTGGGGTATCGGTTGTAGCGTTGGTGGCCGTTGCCTCACTCGTCTATTATGGTTATGAGAGTCGCCGTCAGGCGACCAGTCATGAAATGTTGGAAACGGCTATAAGAGCTTACGAAAGGCTCGCTGTTACAACGGATTCCAACACCGCGTCTAGACAAGACAAGCTTCTCAGCGCATTCGACAAAATCTCCGGGGACTATGGAAATCTTCCTGCAGGAGAAATCGCTCTTCTTTATGAGGGCCATATTCTTTTTAACAAAGGTGACTTTAAAGGGGCTGAGGAGAAATATAAGCAATTTCAACTATCAGGTCTTGCGAGAAAGGGGCTTGAGCCATTAGCTCTTTACAATGTGGCGGAATCTAAAATGGCCCTTAAGGATTATGAAAAGGCGATAAATCTCTTTGAACAACTGACGAGAGACATAAATTCCCCTTACAGACGTGAATCCTATTCTTCAATAGCTCGCATATACGAAATGATGGACAAAAAGAAGGAAGCCGCACAGGCCTACAAACAGTACTTGAAAGTGTTTCCAGAAGCGCCTGACGCTGATTTTGTCAAAGCAAAAATTGCTCAGCTATCAGAACAAGGTTAATCGAAGAATTTAAAGGTATTTGAATCAAAGACCATTTGATCTCTCCTGATGATGACTTCCAGTTCTACGACCCACACACTGAACTGAGCAGCGCCGCAGGTCAGACAATAGGCCCCTTCTTTTTCCTGGGTCTCCGGGTTAAAAGCGTTTCTCTCCAATAGCTGGTCCAGTATGGATCTGACTTCGGTAAACGCTAGATCATCTTCAAATGTAATTGTGAAAATATTATTGGCGTGTAAAAAAGGCATTGATTCCAAGGGTTCTCTCCACACCCGCTTTTACTTCTGACTAATGTAATTTAATTAATTAAAGACAGCAAGCAACCCCGGACGGAAACCTCGCGATGATTGACAAAGCCGGCCAACGATGGACGATAAATATATAGGAGGAAAAGTGACCATAACAAAGTCCGATCCATGGATTCCCTTTTATGAAATTAATCAAGCCCCATGGTCCAAAATGATAGAAGTTAAGAAAAATACCGGTAAAAAAATAATTGGTCATGTTCTTCCCGATGTTCCCGAAGAACTCATACACGCGGCCGGGGCAATTCCTGTGGCGTTAGCCGGAGCGGGGATTGCAATTAGTTTAGTTCAGGCCCAAATTCCCAGCTATTCGTGCAGTCATGCAATGGGCGCTCTAGAGCTTCAATTAAAGGGAGCGCTAGATTCTCTCGACGGCGTAATCATCCCATATGTATGTGATACTACAAGAAATCTCTACCACTTGTGGCGCCAGCTATTCCCTAATGTTGCGTGTGAGTTCCTAAGGCTTCCTAAAAAATTGGGTGACCCTGACGCCAACCTATACCTTAGAGAAGAATACTTACGCATTTCAAAATGGTTGACTGGAATTACAGGACAGGAGATCAACAAGGACAATCTTAAGGCCTCCATCTCTGTCTATTCGAAGAGCAGGGACCAGCTTAAGTTGGCTTATCATAAAATGCAAAGCTCTCCGAGCACATGGAGCGCAGAGCGTGTCATATCATTGTTCGAGTCTTCTATCAGGTTTCCCAGGGAAGAGCATCTTACACTCATGAACAACTTGCCATGGGACGTTGATGGTGGTGACACCTCAGATCGCGCGAAAATATATGTTCGCGGCAAAGTATGGGACCCCCCTGAAATTACAAAATTATTTGATGAACTCGGACTTACATTGGTTGGAGACGAGATTGTGACGGGGTTTAGGTCTGTCATGGTCAATCCAATCGTCAACGGTGATTTGTTTCAATCCCTTGTGGACCGCCACATGTCCACAATCCCATACACGGGATATCATATTGATCCCCGAAAGCTAATTGCGGATTTTCTCGAAAGGATCCGCTTATGCGGCGCTCAAGGAGTCGTATTCTTGAACCCTAAATTCTGTGAAGCCGCGGCTTTTGATACCCCTGACATGGTGAACGCGCTCAAGAAAAACAATATCCCCAATCTTGTTCTTGAAACATCCAGTAGAGGGACTTCCATGAGCCAAATCAGACTAAGGCTGGAAGCCTTCAAAGAAATCTTGGCCGATGATCTTCCATAATGCGGAAGATTAGGGGCCCACAATTCGAATTAAGTGTGCTAAGTGAACTCTGCCGAAACAAATAATTCTAAACAATTTAATATCTAAGGCTCAAGAAATGGAACCAATCAACGCCCTGAAAGCAATGAAGAAACTTACCAGTGATTATTTTACATCCGCGCATATGGCGCCCCACAACAACAAACCAGTGGTCTACTGTAATGTTTTCACTCCTGTTGAACTCATTTATGCGATGGACATGTTTCCAGTTTACCCTGAGAATCATGCTGCAATAATAGGCGCGCGCAAGATGGCGACAGAATTATCTTCAGCGGCTGAAGGCATGGGTTATGTAATGGACCTGTGTTCCTACGCCAGATGCGATATCGGGTGGACAAAAGCAGGAATTAGTCCAACATGGGGACTGCCTAAGCCTGATTTAATCCTTGTTATAAACTGTCAATGTGGGACGCTCACCAAATGGTTTGAAGTTTTGAGTAGACTATACAACGCTCCAATGGTTCTCATCGACGTTCCACACTCCGGGAACGGTGAAGAGGACCCAGCGGCCGAAATTTATGTCAGACGTCAGTTGGATGGTTTAATTAAGACGCTTGAAAGCATTGCAGGGAAAGGCCTGGACGAATCCAAGTTCAAAGAGGTTATAAGACTATCGAAACAAGCTTCGGAACTATGGACTCAGATGCTGATAATGGGGGAGAACGTCCCGTCCCCTATGACGGTATTCGATCAGTTTATCTCAATGTTTCCCATAGTTTCCCAGAGAGGAACAGAGACAGCGGTTGAATTTTACGGAAATCTGGTCAAAGAACTCGAGGAACGAGTAAAACACAAAATATCTGCTGTACCAAACGAAAGCTTCAGGCTGTTCTGGGACAATTTGCCAATTTGGTCCGAATTGGGCAGATTATCTAATTTTCTCGCTGATCGGGGCGCTGCGGTAGTCACATCAATCTATACCTGGGCGTGGAGTCAACTGGCCGTTAATGAACAGGACCCCCTAGCCGATTGGACGCGCCAATACCTGTACACCTTCAATTTGAACTTGGACTATAGAATCGAAAAATATGTTGAATTGGCGGAGCGTTACAGACTTGATGGGTTCCTGTTCCATTCAAACCGAAGCTGCAAATGGATTTCTCAGGACGTAATAGCGTTGAGAGAAGCGATCACGGAGAGAACTGGTATCCCCGGCGTGATTTTTGAGGCTGATCAACACGACCCGAGAC
>JACWAG010000112.1 GCA_014874425.1 Syntrophaceae bacterium
CATTTAATTTACCTAGGCCACCTGTTGTTTTTGTTATGAGCGAAGTCTTCTGGACTGTTGAACAGACAACTGATAGTCAGAACTTTTCTTAAACAAAATACCGAGATAAGGTATTTTGCCTTGGACCAAATCCTTTGGCCTGAAATCAGGGTCCTTTTTCAACGCTCTAACCCAGTTTATTAGTTCTCTGGTGGCTGGTTTCTTTTCTATTCCCTGAAAATCACGCAGCTTGTAAAAAGTCTTCACGGCTATATCCAGTAATTCATTGTCCAGTTCCGGAAAGTGAACTTTTATGATCATACGCATCATATCAGGGTCGGGAAATGCGATATGATGAAAATTGCACCTTCCAAGGAATGGGTCTGAAAGGTCCTTTTTTGAATTGGATGTTATGATGATAACGGGTCTGTTTTTGGCCTTAATAGTTTTGTCGATCTCGATAATGTCGAACTCCATCTGATCCAGGACGTCGAGCATGTCGTCTTGGAAATCCGTGTCGGCCTTGTCAATTTCGTCAATTAGGAGCACGACTCGGCTATCCGCTACAAAGGCCCGGCCTATTTTACCCATCTGAATGTATTCCTCGATGTTACTCACGTCCCGCTTTGAATCACCGAATCTACTGTCATTGAGACGCGTGAGGGTATCGTATTGGTATAGGGCGTCAACTAGTTTGAGGCTTGATTTTACGTTCAGCACGATAAGTCGCATGTTTTGAGAAGTGGCTATTGCGTGAGCGAGCATCGTCTTTCCAGTGCCTGGTTCGCCTTTTAGAAGCAGCGGCATTTCCAACGCGATTGAAATGTTAACTATTTTCGCCAGTTCTTCGTCGAGCACATACTTGGATGCGCCTTCAAAGACAGGCGGCGATGATTCATGGGGCATTAATTTGGGCTCCTTTATTCTGTTAAATAGATTTAAGAAAACATAATCCACCATTTTCCAAAAAATAGGCAATGGGTTCGTTGTAAATTGTTCCCGAGGAAAAAAACTCATCGAAAACCTTTATTACCGTTCTTGCTAAAGAGTCAACAAGCATATTCCAAAGGACGAGGCGTAGTTGTAAAATCGCAGTGGCGTTAGCCAATTCCCGTCCAAACGTTAAAGGTCGTTGAGGGCGGATTTTTTGACTTGACATTAAACCGAAATGCTGGATAAGGTACGTGAGTCACCCATGGGTTAAGGTTTTTTGTAAATGCGAGATTTGGTGGAGCGAAAAAAAGGGTTGACAACGTTGCGGATTTCTGTAATAAAGTTAAAACACATCCAGAGCTATATTTTTTTGGAGGCTATCCAAATCTGGTATTAAGGCTTCCTTTGGAAAGGATTGATGAAAGGAGGATGAGGGTATGGTTAAGAGAACATTAGTAGTTCTCGGTATTTTGTCTCTGACGCTGATGGTGGCGGGGACTTCTTTCGGCTTCATGGGTGGGGGCTGCGGCTCGCAGTGCTCGCCGCTTTATGTTCCGGTTGATTGCCCCGACACTGGTGTGTCAAAGACCATAGTTAAGACATGGGAATGCAAGATAGAGGGTCCTTGCCCTGCGCCTATGCCTGGTTGTGGTTCTTCATGCAACAATCTTAAAGGACCAAGACCCGGACTATTGTGCTGCCTAGCTGGTGTTGTTGGCGCCCCGTTTGATGCAATTTTTGGTGGGTTCGGTGGCGTATATGGTTGTAACACATGTTTCGGTGGCGGCGGCGGTTGTGGCAGCGGCGGCGGTCGTGGCTGTGGCTCTCCGTTTCTAGGCGGTCTTTCTGGGGTTTTTGGCTCGGGCGCAACCATGTTGTCCGGAGAGACGACTGTTTTTGGCGCTCTTTGGTAAGCTTAGACAACGCTTGTGAACGCGTTTATACACGAGGCCGGATCCTGGTAACACAATCCGGCCCCGTTTCCTAAACTTGGCGTTGCTTCTTTAGTGTGAGTCTCCGATAGGCGGGTTCCGCTGGGGAAGTAAAAAATTCTTGACAACCCTTTAAACATAAGGTAAAAATAGCGTAAATTGTGCGCTAAAAATTGACGAAATATAACTTGACGTCCGGATTGTTAACCGGAACGTCTTGAATGAAAGGAGGATGAGGGTATGGTTAGAAAATTCGTTGTAGCTCTTGGAATCCTGGCTATGCTAACATTAGGCGTGGGGATGTCCTGGAGTTACACAGTAAGTTCGTGGCCGGCTCCGGGTATTCCGAACACTACTTTTTTGCCCGGGGGTTCTTGTCTGGCTGGCGTTAACCCGGAGGATGTTACTCTTAGAGGGCCTGTGGCTCCAGCGTGCGAGCCTCCATTGATTCCCGGCGTGTTGCATGCGGCCTTGAGTATTCCTTTTAGAGCCTTGGGGTTAGTTGCCACTCCTATATTCACCGGTCAGCTTGCTCCTGGCAACAACTGCTGCCCCGTTGAATTGGATGGTCCCGCTTATGTTACAGCCGCTGTTCCTTGCACACCGGTTCACGTTTATACTGGTCCTAGGGGCTGGTAAACCAACAAAGGGTATTGTGATGCTCTTTAAAAAGGGTCGGGTCTTCTCGGCCCTTTTTCTTTGTACCATCGAACGTATTTACCACAACTCAGGCGCGGGCTCCTAAACCTTCTCAACACGTAGCTGTTAACCAACCGTAGATACTGTACATAAGTAGTCATGATTCCCCCCCGTTCACCTTAGTAATGAATGTAAATCAGGATCCTATCGATATCGGGTCCGAGCCAGAGATGGTTTAACCACTGGGAATAAAATCATGGCTAACTTCACTTATGAGGAACGATCTCTTGTGTTGGCGCTGACGGGCTTCTATTTAGAGCAAACATGAGAACGCAAAAAAAGGCCGCAAGCAGCATCAAACAACCTCCAAAAACGAACATGAATGATAAACTTTGAAAGTTTGCAATAAAACCCCAGAGCAAAACGGATAAGTTTATTCCTACTCCGAATGACCCTGTGAAAAGTGACACCACGATTGCACGATTGATCTCAGTGGAACGATCCACCATTCGAGCCATCATAGCTGGATAAGAAATCCCCTGTGTTACGCCAAAAAGTCCGCCCAGAAACCCCGTCTGCCAGAGGGCTTGTATTTGGGATGTCGCGACTAAAAGGGCCCCAAAACCAATTAGGCAAAAAAATATTATTTTGTCGCGATCCATTCGATCAACTAAAGACCCTAGAATTACTCTTACAAAGATTAAAAAGACCCCATAAGACGTAAAGAAAATCCCCGCCCTCATGCCAAGGCTCTTAGCAAAAAGAGGAAAGAACGTATTCATCGCTGCGAATCCTGAGCCGAATACCGCAACGAGGGCCATCATGGCAATATGTCTTCCATCAAAGACGGTTGGAAAAAACTTCACGCGGGGCTCTCTCGACCGATCAGCCCGGGGAAGTTCCGTGAATGTTAAGCCAAGGCACGCTCCGAAAATACCAAAAATAGCCAATAGAACGAAATATGCGTTAAATCCATAATGAATCAGGACAGTTTCGCCTAGATATGGGCCAATCGCGACAGCAAGCGAACCAGAAATTCCGTATAGCCCTATTCCTTGAACTCTCTTGTGGTAAGGCAACAGATCTACCAGAGCGGTAGAGCACGCGTTGAAACACGCCGCAAATGCCAATCCCTGTAACAGTCTTATAAGCAACATCCATTGAGAATAACTTTCGAAGAATATAAAACCGAGATTTGAAAGCCCAACTGTAAGGATGCCAAAGACTATAAAATTCTTGCGGCCATACTGATCAATTAAGGGGGCGATGAACGGAAGCGAACCAAGAGAAGTTATCCCGGCCGATGCCATCAAGACACCGATATCCCAAGTGTTTGCGCCTAGGTCAGAGACAAAAATCGATAGAAAACTCCAAGCTGAGACCACTAGGAAAAGAAAGAAATTAGAACCGGCTAGAACCATAAAACGGACATTGGTTAGGAATTCTGTCATTTGGGATCAAATAGGAATTGAATCATGTTCTGAAACTCACTCCAGTAAGCTCTCCAGTGTCAAAAATAACAATAGGCCGATAACGTATGACGAAATCGGCCCTAAACAGCTTCATTGAGAAATTTATAATTTAGAGACAAATGAAAAGCAACCAAAGTCAGTATCAGCGATTACTCAATTTCTATCTTTCCAAAGAAATCTTCGAGGGTTTTTTCCTCCTCCAGACTCGGGCGATGTTGGAGAAATAGTATTCCCGGGTTGGCCGGGCCCGTAAGGGCTGGGAGAACTGAGGTTCTGAGGAAACTGATTTGTCGGACCGTTAGATCTGTTCTCGGTGATGTCCTCCTCTCTAACCTTAGGAGTCGAATCGATGTTCTCTTTGGTCTGTGGGTCGATAGCGGCACAGCTCAACAGACCACATAATAGGATAACAAATGACAATGATCTAAGGGTAACAGTATACATCACGATGTCTCTCCATGCTTGGTTAGGCCGGTCATACAAATCTAATAAACCAGGACGCGTCAACCGTGAGTTGGCTGAAATAAGATTTCAATTCGTGCGTTGACAAAAGTCTTATAAGGCAGCCTATAAGTTATTCGATCAGAATTATCCAGAACTAGCGCTTTCGATAATGTCATGAGGTCACCTTGTAAAATTTAAGCTCTTTATGCGTAAAATCAAAATTTGTCATGAGTCATCGCCTTATAGACTCGAAACAGAACAACCATATTCGTGTGGACAACGAGATAAGCCAGGGCCCACAGCGGAATCAAAGAACTAATTGGGCTTAGTAGTCCGCATATTGCTACAATGGCAGTCCGCGTTCCTTTACTGACTAAAGTAGGCTTTCCAAAGCTAATTCCCAAATTCTGAGCCCGAGCGCTGGTATAACTAATTAGGCCGCTTCCGATTAGGGCAAGGGTTGCCATTGTGATTAAAAAGCCTGTACCCCATTCGGAATTATTGTGCAAATTGAAAATGACCAATCCCATTACCATTGATCCATCCGCGTATCTATCCAGAACGGAATCAAGAAATGCTCCGGAATTTGTTACTCGGTTGGTTAACCTCGCAAATTGCCCGTCCACTCCATCAAACACTTGAGATGTAGCCGCCATTAATCCGGCCAAAAATCCAAAGTCAAAAGAAAAGAGAACTCCAGAGAAAACACCTGTAATCATAGAAAATAAAGTAATCATCCAAGGTTTTAAGGCGCTACATTTGAGGAGCCTCTGTGTAATCGGGGACGAGAGATTGACTTTGATCCACTTTAGGATAAAGCGATCGGTCGGTTTGTTTTTCCATTCTGTCGCCAATTTTTGTCTCCTCACTAACGGTCGTGATTCCGACATTGGAACAATTGAATTCAAGAATAATTGTGTTATGTTAAAAGTATCAAATTACTTTAACGGCTGTCTACTGAAAGTATTACGCAAATAATCAAGAGTTGGTTTTGCCTTTGTACATAAAGGGATGGGAAAAGGGGTTTCGATGAAGAAAATCAAGGTTGCCATCGTAGGCGTTGGGAACTGCGCAAGCGCTCTAATTCAGGGGATTCATTATTATGATTCAGTAGATGCGCATACAATTGGACTAATGCACGCTATGATTGGCCAATATGGACCCTCCGATATAGAAGTTGTGGCCGCTTTCGACATTGACGCGAGAAAAGTTGGCAAAGACGTTTCAGTTGCGGTCTTTTGCAATCCAAACTGTTGTGTGCATATCGTAAAAGAAGCCCCCAAAAGTGGTGTAATTGTTAGAATGGGGTCAATTCTCGATGGATTCTCATCCCACATGAACGAATATCCGGCGCCACAGACCTTCAAACTGTCTAATGAAGAGGAAATGTGTCAGGAGGATATTGTATCGATCCTCAAGGAATCAGAATCAGAAATAATGCTTAATTATCTTCCTGTCGGCTCACAATTAGCTACCGCTTTTTACGCTGAGTGCGCCTTAAAAGCTGGTCTAGGGTTTGTGAACAATATTCCCGTTTTCATAGCAAGTGACAAAATATGGACAGACCGGTTCAAGAAACTGGGACTGCCAATTATTGGCGACGATATTAAATCTCAAATTGGGGCAACCATTGTTCATCGAGTTTTATCGGACCTTTTTGAGAAGAGGGGAGCAAAGATAGATCGAACTTATCAGCTCAATGTTGGAGGAAATACTGATTTTCTTAACATGATAAATCGGGAACGGCTTAAATCAAAGAAAATTTCAAAGACCGAGGCTGTTCAATCAGTATTCTTTAATCAGTTGGATGATGACAAGATTCATGTTGGCCCAAGTGATTATGTCCCGTGGCTCAAAGACAACAAAATATGCTTTATTAGAATCGATGGAAGGATATTTGGAAATGTCCCGATAAATTTGGAGTTGCGCCTTTCCGTAGAAGATTCCCCCAATTCTGCAGGAGTTGGAATAGACGCTATCAGATGTTGTAAGCTTGCCCTGGACAACGGGATAGGGGGTGTTCTGGAGGGCCCTTCGGCGTATTTCATGAAGAGACCTCCTGTACAGTTCACAGATGACAAGGCATATGAATTGACTGAGGCGTTCATATCGGAATATTCGTGATGATCAATCGCTTCATATAGGTAAACAAGAAGCGCTTCTTTATCGATTTTTAATCATGGAATCACCTCAGTGAAGGTGGCTATCCGTCACGAAGGCAGATGAATATTGGATCTTCAAGACGTTCTTAGATTTTATTC
Source organism: Syntrophaceae bacterium (assembly GCA_014874425.1). Classification (GTDB taxonomy): domain Bacteria; phylum Desulfobacterota; class Desulfomonilia; order Desulfomonilales; family Desulfomonilaceae; genus CAJBEZ01. Next base: position 6,661 of record JACWAG010000112.1, read on the forward strand.
GAAATTTAGATCCGTTTACAAAACGGTCAGACGATCGATCAATTCACCCAGTTTACTGTTGTTTCTATCGAAGTTTGTCAAACCAGGGGACCTGGTCTTTGACGTAGGCGCTAATGTTGGCAATTACGTTATGGTGTGTCTAAAGCTGGGGGCGCGTGTTGTGGCTATAGAACCTCAGGAGGATTGTGTGAAATTACTAGTCTCCAGGTTTGGCAGGGATCATCGAGTATCAATAGAACCTGTCGCGTTAGGGGAAAAGGAAGGTAAAGGGTTATTGTATCTGAGTGATGTAAGGACGCCAATCTCTTCGATGTCGCGAGATTGGATTGAAGCCGTAAAAACAAGCGGTCGATTCAGACACTTTGAGTGGCGACGATCCCAAGCTGTAACTGTAACGTGTGTGGACAATCTCATTGACAAATATGGCAACCCATCATTTTGTAAGATAGATGCTGAAGGCTATGAGCATGAAGTTTTGATGGGGCTCAATTTTCCACTCGAAAAATTATCCTTCGAATACCACATAGAATGCCTTTCAAAATTGGAACTTTGTTTGAGCAGGCTTGAAGAATTTGGAACATACTCATTTAACTATACTATCGGTGAACAACCGTATTTCAGATCGTCAGCATGGTTAAATTGGACAGATCTCCTGCAAATATTTCGAAGCCTTTCTGATAGAACTCTCCAGGGTGATATTTATGCGATTCTTGGCAAGCCTCATTTAGAGCGTGAAAGATTTTTATGACCACAGTTACAAAAAACCTTGAATCAACGACTGGTTACTGTAGATTGAATACGCAGCCTTGGTCTTACATCCCATTTTTGAATCAGTTCAGTTACACTAAGAGGAACGAGGTGGTCCCAAGGCTCGCCTGATGCGATTCGCCGTCGAACTTCAGATCCGGTCACGCCTTTTTCATTTGGGGATTTTTCCCAAATCACTTGTGTCCTGAGGCCACGGCTCTTAAGCAGTTCAAGTTTCTTCTTGCCCCAGCTATCATAGATGGTTAAGTAAAAAACCGCTCCTGAAGGAACATAATGACAGTAAAGCTCCGGAAAATTAATAGGAAAAGGAACGATGGAAAAATTCCGGTACGACACAAGATATTCGTTCAATACAGCTTTAAGCATGGTGTAACGTTCAAAATATGTAAGTGGATTTGAAGAACCGAGATGCCGGTGAGGATCAGAGGGATCGTCTTTCGAGTGTGTGGGATCAGGATTGGTAATTCCTATTATGAGGTGCTCGCAAAGGGACTTTCCGGCCAGAACATATTTAAGGTGATCATTGTGAAAAATCTGAAATCGTCCAAGCACTACTCCCAATTTGTCCAAAATAGCTTCTCCAAAAAATTAACGTACTGATCAGGGGCGCTAAAAATTGATGGCTACCTATGCCCATGTCCCCAATACGTCTTGAGTAATTCTATAACAGTCTCTGGCAATCATGAGTTCTTCATTGGCTCTTATTACTAGAATCCTGATTGGAGAATTTTCAGAAGATATCTCTTGCACAGGGTTTGTAATGGTTAAGGGGATCAGATTGCGATTTTTTACGGGGTCTAGTCTGAAACCGAGAGCGTTCGCTCCCTCAAGGGATTTCTCTCGAACAATAGCGCTGTTTATTCCGATTCCCCCTGTAAAAACGAGAATGTCGCAGCCGCCTAGCGCCATCAACATCGATCCTATAGAACGTTTGACTTTGTAACAAAAGGCATTCAGAGCTAAAATGGCCCGTTCGTGACCATCAGCAGCGGCAGCTTCGACTTCTCTCATGTCACGACTTAGTCCGCTAATTCCAAGCAAACCAGAAGAACGGCTCAGCATATCTGTCAACTGATCCGGAGATAAACTCTCCTCATCCATTATTATAGGTATCAACCCTGGATCAACATCTCCGGATCTAGTTCCCATAATTAGGCCTTCAATTGCGCTAATTCCAAGACTGGTATCTATGGACTTTCCATATTTTATCGCACAGGTACTAGCCCCGTTTCCCAAATGACATGTTATAATTTTCGACTCTTCTAAAGGAATGTTTAAGAATTTTGCCGATTCATCGGCGGAGAATGCATGTGAATTGCCATGATATCCTGTCCGTTTGTAGCCCTTTTCCGAGAAATATCGATAAGGGAGCCCATAAATGGCAGCCTCATCCGGAATGTCCCTGTGAAAAGAATTGTCAAAGACGGCCACATGTACGGCGTGCGGCATTTTCTCCATACATTCCTGAATTTCCAGTATCATTGCAGGGTGATGAAGTGGGAAAAACCGGTTCATGGACCCAATCTGTTCCAATACTTCTGGTGTGATGACAACCGATTCCCTAAATCTACCACCATGGGCAACCCTGTGAGCAATCGCAGGAATGTCCGGTAGAGCCGAAATTGGTCCTACCGTCAAGACTTGAAACAATGTATCCAGCGCTGCTCCATGGTCGGGAATATTGCCTAAAATGACATCGGGTTGTTTGTCACATTCCTGGAAACTAACTATAGATTGGGAAATACCAATCCTGTCAATTGTTCCCGAAATCAGGACCTGTTCACCGCTCATTTTGAAGAGAATGAATTTTAGAGAAGAACTGCCACTATTGAGCACCAAAATCTTCATATTTAACCCTGAACGAACCTAAAAATTTCTACATGTTAAAAAGCTTTCGCCAAGTGGAAACCCCCTTGAAACCAATACTCTCCGGTTCCCAGTGATTGGTCTCCGTAACGAATCTCGGACGCCAGTCTCCGACAAGTATGAAAGATCCCCAGTAATAGGGATGTGAAGTGCCCTGGCTGTTTAAAAGAGCTAGCTTGGCCTTTCTAAGGGCCTCAGCCTTGGAACCGTCTTTTAGGTTCTTATACATCTCTAGAAGCAGTCTTTGGGAGTGTTCCTGATTGACCTGCCAGGAACTCATGACCATGGAATCGGCTCCGGCAAAAAGGAACGCCCGCGCCAGATCCAACGGACCATTGGACCCGAAGCTGAAAATCTTACCTGGAGTCATGATTGAAGACAATACTATTAGGTCCGCATTGAGTTTAAGGCCAAATACCTCTCCCAGTTCCAAAAATCCGTCACTTTCTTTGTCACCATAAAGTGAGAAAACTATTGACGGCTGTTGCTGCGATCGTCCCAATCCGGCTGTGAGAATCCCATAAGTTCCCAGATGGATGTACATATACCGGCCTAAATCCGCCTTCTTGAAAAGGGTTTCAGTCGCTTGTGGACCAAGATAAGTTTGAGTGGGGCCTCCAAGTATTTTCGTGATCTCCAAGATCTCTTTTCTGGTTTCGTGTAAAGGTCTTAGCAAATCGTTTCCTTGGAGTGGCATATTGGGTTGGCTTTCAATTGCGGACAGTATTTTCTGAGCGCCGGGGTTTTCTTCCAGTGTCTTATCAGGGTCACCAAAAACAGGATCACCAAATGCTACAAGGTTCCACCCTGGCTTCTTTTCGACCCGTTTGTTTCTGTACAAAAAAAGCGAGTAGGTAGATTCCGCATAGGAGAACGCGTATTTTTCCAACAAATACGAAGGGCGATCATTTGCTGACCAAAATCGTTTTGTTTCATGGGATTTTGAATCTACAAGAATCTCGAAGGGGACCCAGCATAATGGACCGTTGGGGATTACCACCACTGTCTTTTTACCTGACATCGTATATTCAACAGGTTTCACTATTTTTGAATAGAGTTTATAGGCCACGGACGGGTCCCAACTTGCCAGGGTCTCATGTTTGCGGAGCGGACGGACCAATAGTTCGACGTCTTTCTCTATCTCGGATAACGGATAATCGACCGAAAAAGTGTGAAAGCGATATTTATCTATTGCAAAGATGTATGTTCGCCCGCGCGTCACCATATATTCCAATAAAACTTCTTCAGGGTCCAAACTCTTTTGAATTTGGTGAATAGATATTGGCTTAGGTTTTGTTAAATTGACGTAGGCGGGGTATTCTCTGCAGAGTTGATCCCGTAAATTGGCGAAACTTGTCTCTTTGGCCCGCCTCTCCTCGAGTAACTTTTTCATGAGTTCAGGATTTGAGCGAAATTTTGATCTCTGTTCCATTAATTTTGCATTGAATCTGCTGAGACTGAACCTTAAACTTTTTTCCTTAATTAGTAGATCATTTGGAATGTTTGAAAAACTCGGAACATTGATCCTCGACAGCGTCTTCTCAAACGATGCGGCCTTGAGCCTCTCCACGAGTCTCAATGCCTGATTGTCGTATGCCCCATCAGGATCTTTCCTGGCCAGCTTCATAAGCACTCGGAGTGTCGTTTCAAACAGAGCCGATGTACCGCCAAAAATGAAATCATCTTCATCTGAATCCTCAGAATAGTCCACATCCATGGTGTCAACTATACTAAGAGCCTTTCTGTAGGCTTCCAGCGCCTCGCCGAAATTCTTCCTTTCTTCCAGGGTGCGGCCCATTATAAAATAAGCTTTCCAAAGCATTCCACGATCTTCAGAAGCTTGTGCAATATCGAGCGCCCGTTTCAAATTTGTGACCGACTGGTCGAAATCTCCAAGGGTAGCGTTCACAAGAGCAATTTGAAGGAGATTTTCGCTTATTCCTCTTTTGTCTCCCATGCCGGTTCTTATATCCGTAGCCTCTGTATAATTTTCGATGGCTGTTTTAGGACGCCCTTGAACCTGGTTCAATGTACCCATCCGGGTCAGGACTCTAGCCTCATTTACAGGGTCCTTAGTTTCCCTGGTCAAAGATAGGGCCTTCTGAAGATATTTTAGGCCGTTCTCGGGGTCTTTGAGTTTGCTCATTACATCGGCCAACCTTATGAGTTGGACTTTTTGCGTTTTTGCGTCCCCTGTTTCTGTGCTTATTCGGAGAGCGTCCTCCATGAAGTCTCGTGCTTTGGGGTACTCTTCCATACCAAAGTAAATTGTACCGATTCGATCATAAATTTTGCCGACAAATCTATCGCCGCCAGGTGTCTGGGAGCAGGATAACGCTCTATGGTAAGCGTCGAGCGCTCTGTCATAAACTTTGAACCCTTGATAAATCTCAGCAAGATGGAAGTCTATCTGTTGTGATTGTGGTGATGTTATGTTGTGTTCGGCACGGATCTGATTTGCCTCATTGAGATTCTTTAAGGCGTTTTCATAATCTTCCATCTTGGCTTGAATAATGCCGGTCTCACCGAGGGCCCAAGCCAGCCCTTTGGTATCATGGCTTTGAGAAAGCTGATCACGTGTTTGATTGAGAATTCCAAGGGCCTTTGGAAAATCTCCCATTTCCCCGTATACAGACGCCATTTTCAAGTTCATGGATGACGTTGCTTTGGGATCTCCGTTTTTCCTTGCCAGTTCCATTGCCCTATTCAAATTAGCTAGAGCCTCAGGGAAATTCCTCCGAGCCTTCGCCACCGTGGCCATCTCTGAAAGGATTGCGAGACTGCCAACCGGGTTGTATATCCGCTTGTTGTAGGTTTCAGCTTCTTTTAGCGCAGCAGCTCCATTATCTATTTCACCTCTGACTAGATGAAGGGATGCGATGCTTATTAGATCCGTCGCAATTCCCCTTACATCAGAGGTTTCCCGATGCAACTGGAGCGCCCTCTGAAACTTGTCCATGGCCGCCGGATAGGCGCCTTCGATGGCGTCCAGATTGCCGAGGTTGGTTAGAGCGTCTGCTTCGCCTTTTTTGTCAGAGACCTCTTTATATATGGACAAAGCCTTTTGAAGGTTTTGAGAAGCCTGAGCATTTTGGGACTTGCGTCGGTAAATGTTGGCCAAATTGGCAAGGTTTGCAGCATATCCTCTTAGATCGCCTAAAGATTTCCGCAAGTTTAAGGCCTTGGTGAAAGTTTCTTCAGCCTTATCAATCGCCCCGGCATTTTTGTAAATTACCCCCAGAGCAGTAAGATCTTTGCCCTCTGAAAAAAGATCTCTCTGTTTCTCGTGGAAACTCAATGCCTGTTCCAACATTTCCCGGCCTTTGTTTATGTTGCCACTGAGTTCGTAGGCTAGGCCCAGAACGAAATCAGCTTCGGCTATGCCTCGACGATCCTGTATAGCCTGAAAATCTTTTTTGGCTTCCAATGCCGATTCCAGCGCCTTCTCGGGGTTCTCCCGGGTGACACGAAACTTGGCTACAGCCAATCTCAAATAATTCGTAGTCTTGCGATCTATCCCCGCTTTTGAATCTTCGAGAGCGTCCTTCAGTTGTTTCAGTGTTACTGATGGGTCCCCAAAAACCTCACTAATTTCAGCAATTAGGATTCTACATTCTACCATTCTAGCCCTGTTCTTGAGTTTCTTAAAGATCTCAAGGGCATTTTGAGCATGCTCCATGGCGTCTTTTAGAGAACTTTGCCGAAAAAGTATTTGCGCTGTGGTCAGTTCGGTGTCAGCCTCTCCTTCAACGGACGAAGAGCTTACGAATCCTTTAAGGGCTGAAGACGCTAAATCCTGAGCTGATTTCCAATTTGCCATTTCGATGTCAACTTTAGCCAGGGTCAATTGGACTTGGCTCTTTAGAAGAATGTGATGAGTCTGTTCAATCTCGGTAAGAACTTGATTAAGCTCCTTTAGTGCCGCATCAAGTTCACCTTTTTGGTACGATTCCATTCCCTTGAGCGTTGCCTGAAGTGTATGAGCCCATTTCACATTGGCCCCGGATGTTTGTTTTATCGCTTCATCCAATGTGGCTTTGGCGCCTTGTATGTCTCCTGAGATGAGTTCCAGGTAAGACAGGCGAATTAGTGTTTGGCCTAACTCCTTGGATTGGTTAAGTTCCCGGAATGTCTTTTCAGCCTTTTTAAGTTCTGTTCCGGCGCTTTTACAATCACCCTTGGATAAGAGGATGTCACTCACATTGATCCGAATGCGAGCCAACTGTTCTATATTATTATTTTTTGAATAAAAGGCCCCTAATCTGTTCAATACAGAAAGAGCCTCCTGGAACCGCTGCAATTTTATGTAGGCTTTGGTGAGATCTTGCAATAACCCGGGGAGTGCGGCGGTTTCCGACAAAGGCAAGATTTTTTGGGATTCCTCAAGCTGACTTGCTGCTTTTGAATAGTTTCCCTGAGCGATAGAAATCTGTCCAGCCAATATGAGATCAAGCGAGCGTCCTTTGGCGTTTTTCATAGACCGATTAGTCTCTATGGCCTTTTCAACAAATCCCATAGCCTCGTCAAGTCGGCCCATTTGGAAATTGGCCCTCGACGCTCCTCTCAATGCCAAGGCTTCAAGCTTTGGTTGGTTTATTGACCTTGACTGATCCAAAGCTGATTTGTATGAATTGAGGGCCCCTTCCCAATCTCCCTTTCTTTCCTGTTCTTCAGCCGATTTCAGGAGACTTGAAGCCGATTCAGATATGGCCTTCGGGTTTGCTGCCGCCTCGTTAGATTTATTGGACCCCCTTGTGTCAGAGGCTGGAGTCAATGTTTTTGAATTACCCTTGGAAGGGGATGATGAAATGTTGGATTCTGTGTTCGTAACAGGCTCGTTGGCTGAGTTTTCTGTTTGCTGTTCTGCTCCGGGCTTGGCGCTCTTTTCATGTTTATGATTCTTGTCTGAGGAGGCTTTTGCAACAAGATCCCAGCCGCGATGAAAATCCGAATATTTTAAGCTGAAATCTTGGATAGTTGTTGAGTTGGGTCTGGTTTCCGAACTGGGATCTCCACTGGCCGCAATAACAACAGTATTGAACGGAGCACAGTATCGAGCTTGACAGACCTGACCTGGGTAAAATGACATACTTAAGCATGTTATAGATAGACTAAAGAAAAAACGCGAATTCATTTTCATGAGCGCACCATTTTAATATGTGTTGCTTGCATTTCTAAGCTTATTAATCGTCGGATAGATCAGTGGCCAATTCAATCTACGTCGAATTAGCCTGGTCAAACGACCTTTCGGTTAACCTGAGATATACAAAAAGTCCAGCGCCAGAGCTGATCATGGCCAGACAAAGAAGTTGCCCCATAGTAAGGCCATCGAATATGAAGCCCAATTGAGGATCGGGTTCCCTAAAAAACTCCGCAAGAAATCTAAACAAACCATAGATCATTAAGAAAATCGCCAAAATATTACCAGGCCGCTTAATCCTGGTCCTAAGGACCCATAGAATAGAGAAAAGGACAGGGCCTTCCAGTAGCGCTTCGTAGATCTGGGATGGATGTCGAGGAATATTCCCTCCACCCGGGAAAATCATTCCCCACGGTAGGCTTGTGGGCCTACCGAAAAGCTCTCCATTTATGAAATTGCCGATTCGACCCAGCATGAGGCCCATCGGGGCGGCCAAAGCGCCAACATCAGCAAGTTCAAAAAAAGGAACTCTATATTTCGTTGAGAAAATGAACCCAAAAACAATCATGCCAATGAGCCCGCCGTGAAAACTCATGCCTCCGTGCCAGATTGCAAAAATTTCCCATGGTCGTTGGATATAAACTGGCAAGTTATAAAAAATGACGTACCCTATTCTAGCTCCGACCAACAAGCCGAGTATCAAATAGAAAAGAAAATCCCCCGCGGCTTCCGAGGGTATGGGGCCCTTCTTTCTGGTTAATTCACTTTTTATTATGAGGTAGGCTATCCCAAATCCGATCAAATACATCAAACCGTACCAACGAAACTCCAATGGTCCAAGCCTGAAGATTACCGGATCAAAGAGCATGTGGCTCGACATGTTCATTCTTCTCTAGCCCCATTATGCCGGTTGAATCCAGCCATTCGCAAGGCGTTATCGATCTTGCGAAACACGCCCCGAATTATCCTTACATCCCGTTCATCAATTGTTGCGCTATTTAGAATGCGCCGCACGTCCCGCATCATCCTTAATGGGTTCTTGCGGGGTAAGAAACCGACTCGCGACAGAGACTTCTCAATATGCTTAAACATAAGTTCACGAGATTCTATTGGAGCAGGGTGGAAGGAAAGCGCCTGAAACCCAACTGGTTGAGAAGCCATTTTGAAAAGTTCGTAACAAATTACCGCCACGGATTGAGCTAAATTCATAGAAGCGAAATCCGCATCTGTGGGTATGATCATATGATGATCACATAATTTGATTTCTTCGTTGGTTAGTCCCCTCGATTCTCGACCGAAAACTATTGAAACTTCTGCTGACTTCGCTGTTAACATAATTTGCGGCGCTATTTCCGGTGGAGTTTTCGCAGTTGTTCTTTTCCCACCTAGCCTGGCGGAAGTGGCTACCGCCATTACTGAATTGGCGAGAGCCTCGGTCAGGTGATCAAAAACTCCTGCGTTTGCGACTATATCATATGCGCCGGAAGCCATAGGGAAGGCGTCTGTCTCGGTACCACAACCGGTTGAAGAAACAAGTTCAAGTTTTTTCAATCCCATGTTTTTCATGACACGTGCGACGGCGCCTATGTTCCCGGGATGAGTCGTTCCCACCAAGACAATTTGAATATTCCCAAGGGAAGTGGCCCAATCTGGATGGACCCTGAACCCTCTCTGCACTCTTTTTGAAGGATTCATGCGCACCTGTTTTAAATTCCCGAACAGCGTCACATGTCCCAAACAAAAAGGAACGACGCGGGGTGAAGATATTATTACTAGGCAATATTGTCAATTAATAACAATATAAAAGCCAGTATAATTAAAGTTATGAATTATAACACTGTCGAGATATTTGATTTGAGGTTCGCTTGCATGAATTCATAAAAAAGCTATTCTATGTGAGTGGGATTTGTTCAAAATTGCTTTAGAAAATTGGGGGTAGTGCAAATATGCTAAAATCACTAATTCTTGCAGGCGCGATCATCCTAGCTGTTTTGGGAATCGTCAATACTCTTTTAATCGTCGAGATATTGGGGCGCAGAGGCGGCCCGGAAATTTTCAAATCAGCGCATCGATGGCTTGGACGTCTGTTTATGATCATGTTTAGCGCCTTTTTTATATACATGGTCCCGCGGATCGCCTTCTTCGAAAATACTCCAGTAAATTTTCTGATTCACGGTTTCCTGGGAATGGCTGTTTTTGTCGTCCTAATCATCAAATTGTGTGTCGTACGACGTTACAAGGGATATATGACTACTCTTCCATTAATTGGTTTGTATATAATGTTGGGGACGATATTGATAGTTATGAGTTCGGCGGGTTTGGAACTTTTCAAGCATTTGTCCCACTGACCTTATGACGGGAGGTTCAATATTGGAAACAGCGTTAGATGTTCGGGCTATGGATTTAATGAGTATAGGTTTTCAAAAGGCGCGCATAATCCTTACTGCGGCCGAACTGGATATATTTTCGAAGTTACTTTCAGGGCCTAAATCGGCTGGCGATCTATGTGAAGCTTATGGATGGGACCTTAGAGGGCTTCAAATCCTGCTAGATGCGCTCGCCTCCCTTAAATTGTTGAATAAGTCCTCGGAATTCTATTCTATTGAGCCACAACTTTACATGGCATTGGATCCCAATTCCGAAGAATCGATATTGCCCATGATTTTGCATCGAGCCCGAATGTGGAAAAGTTGGTCGAATTTGACATCCATAATTAAGGGCAACTTCGACATGGGATCTTTCATAAAAACAGATAGATCTAGGAGTCCGTCGGTCTAGGACATGAAATTATCCACAGTTTCCGATCAGTCTTTTTATAAAACTGTATTAATGGACCAGTGCGTATCAGTTGAAAGCTGAACAGGGCCAAATCCTGAC
>JACWAG010000113.1 GCA_014874425.1 Syntrophaceae bacterium
GGAAAGGCGCAATGAATCAAAAAGATAAGGGTGTCAGTAGGCGAAACTTCCTAAAGACTTCTTCTCTGGCCGCTACCGGCGGCCTGCTGTTGGGTTCCAACGCCTTTGGATCAACATTCAAGGGCGAGTATCTTCAGGTCTGGTCATGCGGTGGCCTCGCAGAGGCTTTTATCCCTGCGAACAAGGCATACGAGCAGGAGACCAGATGCAGAATAGACTATACTGGGGCTTTTGCAGGGGCCTTGGGTAAATCTCTGCTCGGGGACGCAAAAACCGAGGTGTTTGCGCCAAGGGTTCTTCAACTGGCGCAAAAGCTTAAAGCTCAAGGGAAGATGCTACATTTTGCGCCTCTGTGTTTCACAAAGTATGTGCTTGTCACCCCTAAGGGCAATCCCGCAAAAATCGAGAGTATCCAAGATCTTTCGCGGCCAGGAATCAAGACTGTGCTGTCGCCCAACGCGTCACCGCCTGGAGGAGAAGCTTCCACAATCATTCTTAAGAAAGCCGGAGTGCTTGAACAGGCAAAAAAGAATGCCGTTGTAGTAGGCGACTGCGTGCAACGAGTTGTGCCGGCTATCATCGAGGGAACCGGCGATGCTGCTGTAATGGAACTTCGTCTCACAAAAAAGGCCGAATTTAAAGACAAAATGGATGTGATAGACATCCCGGAGGAGTTCTTTCCGCCTGCCCCGGTTTCTTTTGTGATTGGTCTTATGAAATGGGCCCATCGCAATGATTTGGCGGAAGACTATATCAAGTTCATCAGATCGGAAAGAGGTCAGGTTTTCTTCGAAAGAGCGGGTTTTATTCCGTCGCTGTCGGCTGAAGGGGAACGGCTAATCCAGAAATACGGAGTAAAGGATGCTTGAGTCTTTCAAAACTAACTGGAAACGACGGCTCTCTCAACTCGGATTTTTGGCTATTCTGGGTGAATTCTCGTTCTACGGGGTTTTCCGCTGTCCCTTTGCGGTTCCATACGTGAACTGCGGAAATTGTCCCGTCCTTCAGTGTCCCGGGCGAAAACTGTGGATACCAGTATGGCTTGGTCTGCTAATTTCTGGTCTCCTTTTTGGCCGATCCTTCTGTGGGTGGGGTTGTCCTGGTGGGCTTGTTTCCGAACTCCTCGGCAAACTTGCATTGTTCAGAGGCAAAGTGAGAAATTCTATCGAATCATTGAGCAAGTATCTTGCAATATTAGCGAGTCTGGTCATCCTTTTTATTTTGACCAACCCGAGATGGGCCATTCCAATCCGGACCGGCGATTTTTGGGGTTCCGTGTCTCTGACATTCGAACACGCCAATCAGTTGTGGCTTTGGAGGACTGGATTCATTGTGGGGGGCATAGCCCTAGCCTTGTTGGTTCCTCAATTTTGGTGTCGCTACCTTTGTCCAACAGGCGGGTTACTCGAACTCCTGAACCGGATCTCAGTGGTCAAATATTTCAAGACATCCGCATGTAACGACTGTGATTCTTGCCGAAGGGCCTGCTTTACGGAGACCCGACCGGCAGAAATCAACTGCACGAATTGTGGTGACTGCGTGCAGTCTTGTCCCGTAGATGCAATCAAGTTCGGAAACGCAATGAATAATCAATGACCTTTGGTAATTGTGAATTAGGCGCAAACTATTAAAAAAAAGCTATTGTACGCAATTCCGAATTGTGATTTTGTGTCCGCAAATTGTTGGGAATGGGGATCGGTTCAGAGGGCAAATCAATACAATCCAGGTCTTTGGCGATAAATTGATCCGGGATTAGTTTGGATTTCTTCAGGATATGATCCTGCACATTTTAATTCTTTCTTTTTATCTTGTATTTTTTCATGTGGTATTTAAAGGAGTTCCTGGTTATTCCCAATGATTTTGCAGCCTTGGTTACATTCCGGTTACATTTAAGCAAAGCCTCTTCAATAAACGCTTTTTTCAAGTCAATAATCGCTCTGTTCATTGACGCATTTTCGTTTATGACCTTTGAGGCCGAAAATTCGATTGGCGCCAGCGGCTTCTTTCGATGTCCCATCCCAATTATATGTTTTTCTGTGATGTCGCCTTGTTCAGCCATTATCAATGCTCTCTCAAGAACGTTTCGGAGTTCCCTGATGTTCCCAGGCCAATCGTACCGCTCCAGCATTTTCATGGCTCCAGACTTTATGACAGGTATGCGTGACAGTCCAAGTTTCTCAGATAGACCCATAATTAAATCGGCGCATATTACTGGTAAATCCTCAAGCCTGTCCCTGAGAGGCGGGACCAATATTGTAAAAACGTTCAATCTGAAAAAAAGATCCTGTCTGAAACTACCGGATTTGACCTCATCAACAAGATTTTTGTTAGTTGCGGCCAGAATGCGGGCATTAATTTTTACAAGTTTCTCACCACCCACACGAGTAAATGCTTGGGTATCCAGAAAAGTTAGCAGTTTTGCCTGAAGGTTAGGAGGAAGATCTCCAATTTCATTCAGCAGAAGGGTCCCTGACTCAGCCAATTCCAGTAGCCCGCGTTTCCTGGACAGGGATCCCGTGAAAGAGCCCTTTTCATGGCCGAACAACTCAGATTCAGCCAAACTTGGAAGCAATGCGGCGCAATTAACAGCGAAGAAGGGGCTTCCTGCCCTACTTGACTGCTCGTGCAGGAATTGGGCAAGATAGTCCTTTCCAACACCACTCTCGCCAAGAAATAAGACTGTGCTGTCTGTTCCAGCCACTAGCGTCAACTGGCGCAGAGTAGCCTGAAAATTTGGCGACAATGATTCGGATGGAAACGGGGCCTTCCTGTATGTATGTGCCTTTCTGTCTGTTATATCTCGAAGAATTCCACAGATTCCTACGACTTTACATTCACGGTCCCTGATCGGAAAACGAACACAACTGAATGTTACTAATCTGTCAGACAGCTTAAGTGAAAACTCTGATTCAACTGTTTCTCCATTTAAGGCTTTCAGATTTGCGTCTCTTATACTTACAGCCCTATCCGAATCAAAAACCTCGTCAAACGTCTTGCCAATGAATGCGGATAACGGTTTCTTGGTCAGTTCCAGCATTGCAGGATTAACATGAGTAAATTTAAGATTTGTATCCTTTAGAAAAACACAATCCTGCGCTCCTTGAAATATAGACTCAAATCTCCTTTCGCTATCAAGCAGTTTATGTTCTGTGGCTCTGCGCTGGCTGATCTCCTGCAGAAGCTTCCTGTTTATTAATTCTAGGTCAGCCGTCCTCTCTCGAACTCTCTGCTCTAAAAGTCTCAATGAGTCCTGTAATTCACTCTCGAGCCGTTTCCTGTCGGTGATATCTCTAGACGTTGTTACTATTCCGTAAGGTTTTCCAGTTTCGTCCCTTAAAAAAGTTCCCGTTATCTCTGCCCACCTGATCTGACCATCCTTCATGTATTGCTGAGCTTCTTCTGTCCGTGAATTCTGCGCGTGGTCTTTCCCCAACGATACTTTCTCCAGCCAATCCCCAAGCGATGTGACTATCTTGTGTCTGGAGTCAGGAGTCATAAGCTCAAGGGCATTGAGTTTCAACATTTCTTCAGGCGTATAACCAAGGGCCTTTTTCACAGATGGACTGACATATGTGTACTTCAAATCAAGTGTCATCGTCGATATAATGTCTTTAGAGGTTTCGACTACAGTCTGATACAGTTTGTTGATCTGTTTTAATTCACTTTCAGCCCGCAATCTTTCAGTTACCTCTAACTCGAGCCTGCGATTGGTTTCTTCGAGCGCATCACAAATGATTGTCGAAGGGATCTCTTTCGCCGTGTTGACCGCAACATCCTGTAAGATTATGGAAACACTATCAATTTTATCACTAGTGGTTGCTACCGGAATATACGTGCAGCTATACCTTAGGCCATTAAAATCAATACCTTTGTGAAAAATTCTCGGGTTTTCAATAACATCGTCAAATGTGTTCCGGGTTTTTTCAAGAATGGCGGTTGGAACCAAGGCTGGAACAACAGAGGATAGTAGATGATTTCTTTTAAGGCCAAACAGATCGCAGGCTGCGGCATTACACCCAATGACACGACCCTCACGATTTACCAGGCACATCGGTTCACGAATCGCATCCAGCAGAAGTCTGCATGCCCCGTCACAATGATTGGAGTCGCCTTCGATTTTAGTTGAAGATCTGTGATTACTTGTATTTAAAATCGAATCCACGCGGCCTGTACAATCTGAGAGGCTTGACCCTGGAATTTTGTCGGACACTTTCGACATTGTCCCCCTTCGGTGAAAACAGTTTCCCGTCTGATTGTATATCCTGGTCGTGGTAAATTATATTATTCGTCCAATAAATAAGTCAACTA
>JACWAG010000114.1 GCA_014874425.1 Syntrophaceae bacterium
ATTATGAACCAAGACTTCGTAACCCTGATCAAGCAAGTGTTTTACCATCGGTTGCGCCAATTGGCCCACTCCTATGAATCCCAATTTCTTCTCTTGCATTGCGACCTCCTTGAAAATAAATCACCGTTTAGTTTAATATTAGATTTTGGCATATATTCCGCAGCGTGTGTTTTTCATCATCTGTCTGGTGATTGATCTTTCGGGAACCTCCAAAACGCCATACTTGACTGGACAAAGGGGTCCATATCAGTCTATTACATGTTGGCCCGAAGCTGTTGATCATGACACAAGAGGAGATTTCAATGCTTCCTACTTCAAAGTTCTTTCTCTCAATCTTAATCTTAACAATACTCTTTCCCATAACATTTTTTGATCGAAATGTTTACGCTAGTACGGAAAAGTTAACACGTCACACTTTACCCAATGGCCTGGAGGTTTTAATTAAAGAGGACCATGCCAGAAAAGTCGCTACCGTTCAGTTGTGGGTAATGGTCGGTAGTGTGGACGAGGAACGCTCAGAGGGGGGGATTAGTCACCTCATTGAACACATGGCATTCAAAGGAACCGCCAGGAGAGGAGTCGGCCAGATCGCCGCGGAGGTCGAGGCCTTAGGCGGAGACATAAACGCCTATACAAGTTGGGATGAGACTGTTTTCCACATCACTGCGCCATCAAGCGCAATAGGACAATCTCTAGACATTTTAACCGACGCCGTGCTCCATCCATCAATTGACGCCGGAGAACTTCAAAAAGAGATGCAGGTGGTATTGGAAGAAATACTGGAAACATCGGAGAGACCTGAACGAAAATCGTCACAATTACTCTTTGACACAGCGTACACCGTAAGCCCGTACAAATACCCTGTAATTGGTTACAAAAATATAGTCGAGAAATTTACCAGAGACGACATACTCGCCTTCCGTAAAAAATGGTATGTGCCTGAGAACATGTTCCTTTTGGTGGTGGGCGATGTAGATACTTCTGCTATCCTGAAAGAAGTTCAGAAACTAACGGCTGATATCAAACCTATAGGATTTTTCCGGCCGCCAAGACCTGTAGAACCTGTTCAAAATGAGGTGAGGACATCCTTCGTCGCAGACAAGAATTCTCGAGAAACCAGGTTGAGTATGGCTTTTCATATTCCATCGGCGGAGTCTGTTAATGTCAATGCCCTAGATTTGATCGGAGATATTCTCGGAGGCCGCGAAAGTTCGAGGCTGGTAAAGTCTCTGAAAAAAGATAAGGGCCTCGTCCATTCAATTTCGGCGTATTCTTTAACACCCAAGGACCCAGGACTCATGGTGGTTTCCGCTACGCTAGATTTTGCCAATCTCGAAACTGTGACTCGCTCCATAATGGAAGAAATAACTCGAATCTCTAAAGAACCTCCTTCACTAGAAGAACTCCAACGCGCAAAAATTAACTTAGAATCTGATCATGTGTATTCATTGGAAACAGTCCAGGGAATGGCTCGAAGCATAGGCAGTTTCAGGGCGGATGTAGGTGATCCCAATTATGAAGAGAAATATCTAATTCTCAACAGGGCGGTAACCCCGGATGAAATCTCTGAAGTCTCTAAATTGTACCTTAGTCCTTTGAACGCCACAATATCAGTCTTGGCGCCAGACACTGGCACACAGGGTTTCAAGGTGGACAGTCTAGCCGAAGTAGTGAAATCTTTTGTGACAGTCTCGAGAACCATATCCGGACCTCGAACTGTGGAAACCAAGACAGTTTTGACAAAACTTTCCAATGGAATGACCGTAGTTCTCACGCCAGACGATTCGAATTCTTTAGTGTCTTTAAGAATTGCCCATCTCGGGGGAAAAAGATACGAAACCAAAGAAACTCAAGGCATAATGAACTTTGTGGCCCAGATGACGCCCAAGGGGGCAGGAGACCTGTCAGAACTCGACATTTCCAGAAAAATTGAAGACATGGGTGGACGACTATCGGGATTTTCAGGTTACGATTCGTTTGGGCTCTCTACAAGCTTTTTTAGTCGAAACCTTGAAGACGGACTCAAATTGGTATCCATGATTTACAAGGACCCGACGTTTCCTAAGGACAAGATGGAGAGGGAACGACAGTTGATTATCAATGCGATCAAGACTGAACCAGACAGGCCAGTCCAATACGCTATGAACTGCTTAAACAAGGTTCTTTTTCAAAATCACCCTTATGGTTTTGACAAAGAGGGAACGCTGACTACCGTGGGTGGTTTCACCAGTCAAGACCTGATCGATTGTTATCGCAGGTACTCTAGTCCATCCAACACCGTAATTACAATAGTGGGAGCTATTGATCCGGAGAAAATTCTGCCAATATTGGAAAAGCTTTTCGGAAACGTCCCGGCGTCTTCATTTCAACCACCTAATGTACCAGCCGAATCCCCAATTGATCGACCAAGAGAAGAAACCATTCGTATCCCTCGAGCCAAAGCTCATATTGTCATCGGTTTTAGGGCTGTAACAATGGTGGATCCTGATAGGTATCCCTTGGAAGTATTGAACAATTTACTTTCAGGCCAAGGAGGACGCCTGTTCTTACAACTAAGAGACAAGGAATCTTTGGCCTACACGATCACATCATTTCTGAGACTCAACTTGGATGCCGGAGCCTTCGGTTTCTACATGGCTTGCGATGTCTCAAAAATTCAGAAAGCCTTGCCTGGATTATTAGGTCAAATCGATAAAGTA
This sequence comes from Syntrophaceae bacterium, assembly GCA_014874425.1. Classification (GTDB taxonomy): domain Bacteria; phylum Desulfobacterota; class Desulfomonilia; order Desulfomonilales; family Desulfomonilaceae; genus CAJBEZ01. The sequence goes on from JACWAG010000114.1 coordinate 2,700, forward strand.
AAATCAGACCCGATTTCTGAAAAAGACGTTAAGAACTCAATTAACAACCTCATCGGTAATCATCAGATAAGGCTGCAAAGCTCTTGGGCTAGAGCCGAAAATAACGCATTGAACACATTGTACGGCCTCGGATGGAATTATGAAACCGAATACGTTAAAAAAATATCGGAAGTGAGGCCAGAGGATGTTTTAAGAGTAGCACGAAAATATCTTGACCCTAAAAAGAGTGTGGTGGTGAAGATTCTTCCAGACACGGAAAAAAAGTAGGGTTTACGGGTAAGCCTTACAATGGGGTCGTTTTAGGGCAATCAGTGAATAGCTGAGGATGAAGGCTCAACGACTCATCGGGGTTAGAAATTGAGAGCCAGTTTTCTATCCAAAATGCGATTGGGTGGGGTAATATTTTATCTCTGCGGCATTGTCCCCGAAATAGTGATTTTTATATCATGTTTGGTCACCATCGATTGTGTTCTGTCGGTTGACCGAGTCTCGTCAGGTCAAATGTCCATTATATCTGACGAACAACCTGGGAATAAATCTCAACCCTCAGTATACACTGGAGATTATGAGGCCCTTCATGCCCAACCACAGATAGATCTCACCGATAGCGTTTACAACATCGGACAAGACGACAAAGGTGATCAGGTTCTGCAACAAAAAAAGGAATTGCCAAAGCTTATTGGTCTTTCATTGGAAGAGGAAGACCGACTAATGCGGCAAGCTGTTCAAAATCTTGACCGCGACTCAGCTTACCGCTGGCTGTCGAAATTCATATCAACCAGGCCATGGAATTGTCCCTTTAACAGGCAAAGCGAATGGATAGAGGCGATTATGCTCGCAGCGGCG
>JACWAG010000115.1 GCA_014874425.1 Syntrophaceae bacterium
GTCCATATTAACCCTATGGTGGTGCCGGAAGGGGTCCAGGCTGGTTTAATCAAAGTCGGGTACCACGTTCCAATAGACAGATCGGTGAAAAACGCTCCCATCCAAGCCACCGAAAATGCGATCCCTAAACTTACAACAAGCGCTATTATCTGTTCGGTTCTGCTCATATAGTCATTACTCCTAATCAGACGGTGAGCGAAATCTCAATGAGGAGCAGGGACGACGATCTCGTTCCTGATCCAGACCGCCTCGCTATATTTGTTGAGTCTTTTTCTAGCTTCATATTCAAGTCTCTCTTTTGTGAGTAACAATTCGTCAGGGTTTATTTTTTCCAATTTCTGGGGTTTGTTTTTAAGGTCCTGTTCAATTTTGTCCTTAAAACCTTCCAAAGGGCGAATTTCGAGATTGTAAATGGCGTAGCCATTCCTCTCCCTGCAAATATAAAAGATTTTACCGCCGTCGGTTATTTTAATGGAAACCAGCTTTCCTGTCGTTGGGACTCTTGTGTAGTGATTCTCAAATCTTACCGCCCCATACTCTGACAGGACATTTTCAGCAAGTCCGAATTCTCCCGCGTTAACGGAGCTATGGCAAAATACAATGGCGAAAAGCGAAAAAATGATTCCAGGTAAAAATCTCATCTATTTCTCCCTTTTTCAGGTGGCGGATGACTCGCGTTGGTGATAGACACGCAACACGCTTTAGAGTATGCTCTCCAAAGTTTTAATCTCAAACAAGGGGAAGATGCAATGAGAGAGAAGAATGTGACGAAACTTGTTTTGACTGTTTGTCTTTGCATTTTGTTGACAGGAATCTTTGCGGCTCAAACTCAAGCTCAGGGGCTCAAAATTGCCGATGTAAGTATGACGGACATTTCCAATAAATCCCAAAAAGTAAAAATAGCATTGGATGAACTCAAAAAATCTCAATCACAACCCACTCAGAAGATGACGGCTTTAAGCGCCGAACTCAGAAAGCTTCAGGAGAGTCTTGAAAAGGGAAAGACTAGCCTCAAAGAAGAAGAGAAAACTAAAATTGAAGAAGAAATGAGATCCAAATATCAAGAACTTCAGACAGAACAACAGGAATTTAGATCCAAACTCCTGGAACAACAAAAAAGCATCAATGACAGTATGATGGCCCAAATTAACCAGGCTGTGGCAAAGGTAGCTGAAAAAGAAGGAATGTCCGTTGTTTTCCTGAAGGAATCGATAATCTATTCGAAAGATATTCCGGACCTTACTGACAAGGTCATAAGCTATCTTGACACTTCTGTGCAGCCGCCTGCCAAAAAGTAACCATATAGGTGTTCCAGAGTATATTGTAATACTGAATCCCAAGAAGATTTGAATTTCGTTCCAATGAATTCCAAGAAATGCCGGTTACTCGACACGAGGGCTCTCCCTGCGCCAGCTAATATGGCCCTCGATAACATAATTCTGGAAGAGATCTCCTCGGGACGCTCGCCGATTACTTTCCGGTTCCTTCAATTTAAACCGGCTGCGGCGCTGGTTGGTTACAATCAGGATGTGAGTCTTGAGATCCGAGCAGATTTCTGCAAGGCCCATGACATTGACATCAATCGGCGAAGTACCGGTGGAGGCGCTATTCTGTTTCAGGAATCAGCCTTGGGATGGGAAATATTCGGCCCGCCCGGTGTGCCTCCGTTCTTGGGGCAATATGAAGACATTCTCTACAAAATCTGTTCTATAGCGGCGCGTGCCTTGTCAAGGCTTGGAATAAACGCTCAATTCAGACCAAGGAATGACATAGAAGTTGACGGAAGAAAAATATCCGGAACTGGTGGCGCTTTTATTTCACGAGCCATGATGTTTCAGGGCACTGTATTGGTTCAAAATGAAACGGAAAGGTTTCTAAAGGCATTAAGAGTGCCTGTTGAAAAACTGAAAAAACGAGAGATAGAATCTCTCATGCAAAGAATATGTTTCCTGAATGATCTCTTGTCTTCTCCTGTTAATATTGATGATATTAAACACGCCTTTGTTTCTGAATTTTCCGATGCTCTCGCAATGGATTTCTATCCTGATGGATTGACCGACGTGGAAGCCAAGCGATTAGACGAGGAACTAGGCTTCTATTCCAGTTCAGACTGGATTTATTCTCGCTCCCGCCCAAAATTCGAGGGTGAACCCGTACGTTCCATTACTCAAACACCTGGAGGGTCAATCCGCGCGCATTTATGGCTCGCCCCTGGTGGAAAAAGGGTTCGACAGGCGCTTTTAACCGGCGATTTCTTTACCAATCCTCAGCGGCTATGTTTTGATCTGGAGTCTTATCTCGTGGGATCGACCCTTACTGGCGCAGATCTCACAGACCGTGTGATGTCTTTCTTCGACTCATCCGACGGAGAGATTTCTGGAGTTGACCCAAAGCAGGTAGCCGAGTTAATTGCTGAGGCTGCGGACAGGCTGAAATTGTTGAGTCTTAACTTTAGCTTACCCGAGGTGAACGAACTGTTTTTCATCAACCTTTGTCCGCATGATATGGATAGCCATGCAGCAAAATGGCTTTTACTGCCATACTGTTCAAAGAATTTGGAATGCGATTTTCGTGAGATTGAAGGATGCGCTGAATGCGGGGCCTGCGAAATTGGATATTTTTACTCATTAGCCCGGCAATTTAACCTGGAACCATTAACGATCCAGAGTTTCGAACATCTTATGTCAACTCTTGATGAAAAAACTTCTCGGTCAGACGGGATCTACATAGGTTCGTGCTGTGAAGCTTTCTATTCAAAACACAGGCTGGAAATGGAAGCCCTCCCAGCGTCGGGAATTCTTGTCAATATCGATTCCACCACTTGTTATGATTTGGGGAAAGGTTCAGACGCGTACAAAGGTAAATTCGACAACAAAACTTTTCTAAATACTACATTGTTGGAAAAAACCATTAGGTTGATAAATGGCCAAACAGCTTCAATGTGATGTGCTGGTTATAGGGGCTGGACCGGCGGGATCTAGGGCGGCTATGCGGGTCGCGTCCGAAGGTCTGGACGTAATACTTGTTGATAGCAAACCCAGGATAGGTGAGAGACCTCATTGTGGGGAATTTGTGCCTTATCAACTTTTTTCGGAATTTACTCTGAATAAGAATTCAATAGTTCATAGAATAAACAGCCTGGAAACGAGGATCGTACATAATAAATCTGAACTTGAGTTCAAGACCAATTCAGTCCAATCAAACGGGTTTCTCATTGATCGTCCCAAATTTGACCGTAACCTGGCTGTAGAGGCTGTGGCAAGCGGCGCTTTGGTAATGTCTTCGTCAAGTTTTGCGGGTTTTACTGACCAAGGTTGTGTCCTAAAGTCAGTCGGCGATGAAATCATGGTAAAGGCGAAATATATTATTGCTGCGGATGGGGCGCATTCGAGTGTGAGGAAAAAGCTGGGTTTGTTCACGGACGACTGTACTGTAGGATTCCAACTTGAAGCGCCTATTGTTGATCCGAGCGGTCCGAGCGCCATAGTTTTTCTGGATCGGGATTTCTTCGGTGGCTATGGGTGGCTATTTCCTAAAGGAGCGACAGCCAATGTTGGAGTGGGTTTATTGCCTTCAAATGGATTGACTCCTGCGGCTGCGCTTAGTGATTTTACCGGAATGTTGATTCGAACGGGCCTAATCAAACCGGGATGGATCGCACGAACCAGCGGCTTTATACCCGGATTCGGAATGAGGTTCCCTCTTATCGTTGAAAACATTCTTTTTTGTGGTGACGCCGCAGGTTTGGCGCACCCGATTACAGGGGCGGGAATCGCTCAAGCGGTTTTCTCGGGAGATATAGCCGGAGAGTTTGTAGCTAAAGCCGTAACAACCCGAACTTCCTCAATAATAAACAAATATCAAGATATTTTATTGGGCCGGTATGGCGGGGTTTACGAGCACGCTTTGTCGAAAAAGAAAGTTCAGCTAGAATCCTGGGGGAATAGAGACTTTGCAGAGGTTTGTGGTCAAACCTGGATTTCATTCAAAGGCTATAAAAAGCGGGAACGAAACTTTTGAGGGAAACTGAACCACTCTTCACGGAAGCCTGGCGTATTTCTAGGTCCATTTTTGGAAACGACCTCATCATTTACCAGCCGGGTATGTTTGTAATTAACGGCCAGAGAGGATCATATCACACCGTATCAATTACGGGAACGCGCTGCGATTTGGCTTGTGATCACTGTGGGGGACAATTGCTTAAGAACATGAGTCCTGCCGTGAGTCCTGAAGACCTGGTCAGTTTTGGGCTGAAAGCGGCAGCCCGAGGCGACAAGGGGATCCTCGTCTCTGGCGGATGTGATGAATATGGCAGCTTGCCATGGTCGAATTTCGTCAAAGCTATAGAGGAAATCAAGCAGAAGACCAACCTAATCGTGACAGTACACACGGGCCAGGTTGATTTTGCCACTGCGCTGGCGCTCCGTGATGCAGGAGTGGACCAAGCCTTGATAGATGTGATTGGCGATGATTCAACAGCCAGAGAAGTATTTCATCTCGAAAAGGGGACCACTACTGTCATTAAATCGATGGACGCCTTGTTTCAAGCCGGCTTGGAAGTTGTGCCCCATATTCTTTACGGGATTCATTACGGCAGAGAAAGAGGCGAACACAAAGCTTTGGAGATAATTTCGAAATACCCTCTTGGAAAATATGTAATAGTGGTTTTTACGCCTATGAAAAACACAAAAATGGCTGACGTAAAACCGCCGGATCCAAAGAGTGTCGCTACATTCATAGCTGAGGCGAGACTAGAAATTCCCAAAGCAAAAAGCTCACTCGGTTGTGCAAGGCCTGGCGGAAAGTATCGCAAGGAATTAGACTTGCTGGCAATAAGGGCCGGGGTCAACTCACTGGCCGTAGGATATGATTATGTTTCTGAAGAAGCGCGTAAATTAGGGTTGAACATAATCCACAAGTACACCTGTTGTTCTCTCGACTGACAGGGAAGACCTATAGTGTAACTTAGCTTGATGATTAGAATAACAAGATAAAGAGTGAAAAATGACCGGTACAAAAACATCAATTCAAGAGAGCCCGGAGTATTTGAGAATGTCATTGGCGGCCGCCATGACTTTAAATTTTGTCCCAGGATTATTCTACAGGGGCGCTCGTCTTGGCTGCGTGAACCTTCTACTGAGCTACTCTGATGGCTGTAAAGCTAATTGCGCGTTTTGCGGCCTGGCTTCTCAGAGGGTAACGGAGAAAGGCCGTGGGAGCTTCATTCGGGTACCATGGAGGTTCTACCCTACTGATGAAATTATAGACGCAATAAAAAAAGCTCCTAATCATGTAAATAGGGTCTGCATTTCAATGATAACGCATCCGAAAAGCAGGCGGGACGTTATTTCAATCTGTGAAAAAATTACCAAAGAGACTCCCTTGGCTGTTTCTTTATTGATTACCCCCACACTCCTGAATCGAGATGACCTCGTTGCCATGAAAGAAGCTGGAGCTGAAAGGATTGGTGTAGCGGTTGATGCGGCTACAGAGGACTTGTTTGTTAAATTGCGCGGAAAACCCGTCAAAGGCCCGCACGATTGGAACAAATATTGGAAAGTTTATGAGCAAAGCCTTGAGATTTTTGGAATGGGAATGGCGGGCGTCCATCTAATCTGCGGAATTGGAGAAACTGAACAAGAAATGGTTTCAGCGATAGCCAGAGCCAAAAGGATGGGAGGATCGACTCACTTGTTCTCGTTTTTCCCGGAACAGGGATCAGCCATGCAATCGGTGTCTCCTCCCCCTATAGGAACTTATAGACGCATTCAATTGGCAAGGTGGTTGATTGACAACGACAAAATTGATACTGAATCATTGACCTTTGACGATCAGGGTAGGATACTTGGTTTTGAAATTGGAGCGAATGAATTTGAAGAAGCGATAAAAACCGGTCATCCTTTTGAAACTTCGGGATGTCCAGGTCCTGACGGGAAAGTGGCTTGTAACAGGCCATATGGTAACGAGAAACCAGGACCTAATATACGTAATTTCCCCTTTACCCCTGAAACTGAAGATATTGATCAGGTAAGAAGCGAAATGTTTAAGTATGAATAGTATTTGGTATGAATGGTTTATTGAGAGCCCTATGCTCTAGATAAAAGGCTCAATTAAAGCGCTTATGGTTCAAAAAGCTTAACGCTTATTCCGTTTGGGTCCACTAGGGAAGCGTAGGTCACTCCGTCTCGTGTGCCTCTTCTCTCGATAAACCGGAGTCCTTTGGCTTCGAACTCCCTAACAGATTCTTCCAGGTTTCCAACTCGAAAACTCATTCCTGAAACGCTATTTTTAGCAGTGTCCTTGGCGGGGAACTTCTTATAAAGTATCTCAAGCTTATAAGGCGTGCCTTCCTTTTCCATTGAAAACACATCTAGACCTGAAGATAAAGCATCCGCCGTTTTAAAACCCAGCCTCCTGTAAAATGCGATGGTGAGTTCGGGTTTCGCTGTAGGGATGTTAATCGTAAATGGATAGTCTTCAATGGAAGATTTTATAAAGCTGGATGATTCGGCCTCCGTATTGTACGCAATAAGGAGGGCCAAGACTATCAAAAACATAATCGAGCAAGTGAATCCGAGAAACAGCCTTTTAGCGTGGCCAGCCGGCAGCCTCATGCTCGTCCAACCTCCTAAATCAGAAATGCATCAAAATTAAATTCAACATCCTTTTCCATGAAAGGCAAACAGAACATACACAAAACCGATAATAAAATCAAGAGTAATATTAATACAATAGTTTTTTGTTTGTTATAATGGGACTAAAAAACATGTTTATAGAATATTACGTAAGCAAGGTTGTTAACTTTTGGTTATTATTATATATATGTTGTGTTTGAGCTATAGCGGATGGATTTTCAGAATAAGTTCATGAACATGCTTGAAGAATGGCCCGATTTTTTTGAGACTAGAAAATCTAAAGCCATCTTGACTTCCCGATCATTTCCTATCCGGGCGAGGTCCGTACTTGCAAATCTATCCCGACTTTTTTCAAATTCCTCACTGATGGGCACATCAGGTTGAATCCCCGTGCCAACTATGTCGCAACCGTTTGCGGTGTAATAATGAGCCGTTGTTAGTCTTAGGGCCAATCCTGGCTTAATGGGAAAGATGTCCTGAACACTAGCTTTCCCAAAGCTTCTTCTCCCAATGATCAAAGTGTTATTGCGATTCTGAAGCGCCCCTGCGAGGATTTCCGAAGCGCTAGCTGTGCCATGGTTTATCAATACAATTATAGGGAGGGAACCAAAGGGCCCTGCGCCGGTAGCGAGAAACTCCCTATTCAATTTCGAGCCTCTACTTCTGAGAGAAGTTATTGTGCCGGATTTCAAGAAGAGATCGGAAATTCTAATAGCTTCGTTCAAAAGTCCTCCAGGGTTGTCTCTTAAATCCAAAATCAGTCCTCGGAGATTACCGCCGTGAGTGGCGTACCTCATTCTGTTGATGGCTTTTAGTACTTCGTCGCGTGTATCCTTCTGAAAATTCACAAGTCTGAGA
>JACWAG010000116.1 GCA_014874425.1 Syntrophaceae bacterium
GGAACACCAATAAAGGATATCCGTCCTTTTTCCATTCTTCTCGATCCAGTCCTGTTAAGACAAAGCGGCTCTTTGCAAATGTCTGGGACCACAAAAGTATGGGCGGTTCGAATAATCCGCCCAATCGCCCCATCATCAGGACCGTAGACGCCTCGCCTTTTGTCCTCAAGTCGCAATCCGTGCGAAGCTACGATGGACAGAAAGTGTCCCTCTTCATGTTTTAGGGTAATTGCGCATCTATTCATAAACAGATTGTCGGAAAGTGTCTGAAGGACTATTTCCAACTTCCTGTCAAGGTTTAATGATTGATCGATCAGTTGGCTTGTCTTACACAGGACCTCCAATTCAGCTTCATGTAACCCTGACTCCATTTGGTTAACCATACCAGCGGCGCCAACTTCAAATTTCTTCCATTTTTCACGACTCATTCCATCAGATCCTCTCTCGGATGTATAGCCTAATGGGCTCAATCTGTGCATATGCGCAGTGGTCAGGCCTGATTCGTCTTGGTCTCAACTGGAAATCGTTAGAACCATCGTGGCTCACCTAATTTTCGCAAAACTGAACTAACTCCGTCACCGTATTGAAAGAAATAGGCCGCACCTTTTTGCAGAATCTCCGCGGCCTAATTCTCCAATCCGCGTTCGAACTTTCACCTTGCCATTTAGTCCGATCAATCCACACTTTTTAAATGTCAAAGTACAGGGCGAACTCATAGGGATGAGGTCTCATTCGAACGGGATTAAGTTCCGCATCAGTTTTGTATTCAATCCACTTGTCGATCACGTCCTGGGTGAACACGTCGCCCTTCAAAAGAAATTCATGGTCCGCTTCGAGAGCTTTCAAAGCGTCGGCCAGATCGCCCGGAGTAGAAGGCACGCCCTTAAGTTCTTCAGGAGACAGTGAGTAAATGTCCTTATCCAGCGGCTGACCAGGGTCCAGTTTGTTTTCGATTCCGTCTATAACAGCCATCAACAATGCGCTGAACGCCAGGTATCCATTGCAGGAAGGATCTGGGGTGCGGTATTCAATTCTCTTGGCCTTGGGAGAAGAGCTGTACATCGGTATACGACAGCATGCCGACCTGTTTCTGGAAGAATACGCCAGGTTAACAGGGGCTTCAAATCCTGGGACGAGCCGCTTATAGGAGTTGGTGGTAGGGTTGCAAAGACCACACAACGCCGGAGCGTGCTTCAGTATCCCTCCAATGGCCCATAGCGCCATCTGGGACATCCCTGCATACTTGTCACCAGCGAATAGGGGCTGTCCGCCCTTCCAGATGCTGATATGGGTGTGCATGCCGGACCCGTTGTCCTCAAATAGCGGTTTGGGCATGAAGGTTACGGTCTTGTCGTAACGTTTCGCAACGTTCTTCAGGACATACTTGAACCACATCAGTTGATCGCCCATCTGGAGTAGCGGCTTGAACTTCATGTCGATCTCGGCCTGTCCTGCTGTAGCGACTTCATGATGCTGGGCCTCTATCGTGATACCAAGGCTCTCAAGTGTAAGGACCATTTCAGTCCTGAGGTCCTGCTGTGAATCCGTAGGGGACACGGGGAAATAGCCTTCTTTGTGCCTGGGTTTGTAACCCAGGTTGGGTTCTTCCTCACGACCTGTGTTCCAGACACCTTCTATCGAATCAACCTGATGGAATCCATGGTTGGAACCGTAGCTGTAACGAACATCATCGAAAATGAAAAACTCCGCTTCAGGTCCAATAAAGCATGTGTCTCCAATTTTAGTGTACTTCAGGTAGGCTTCAGCCTTATGCGCTATGTTTCTTGGGTCTCTGGTATATTTCTCCTTGGTTACCGGATCCACGATGTCGCATATCAAAGACAGTGTGGGGTGCTCCATGAACGGGTCCATGACCGCTGTAGAAGCGTCAGGGATGACAAGCATGTCAGATGCGTTGATGGGCTGCCAGCCGCGGATAGACGATCCATCAAAGCCAAAACCATCTTCAAATGAATCTTCCTCAAGTTCGTGCATAGGCACGCTAAAGTGCTGCCACATTCCAGGAAAATCCATAAATTTTAAATCCACCATTACCGCATTGTTCTCTTTGGCGAATTCCAAAACCGCTTTAGGTTCCATTCGTTACTCCTTTTTACATCAATGTCTTGTACGCCGGTCCTGGCATCCAGGGACCGGTCTTCAATGTCTTGGAACAGTCTCCGGGAAAATTCCGTGGGGTGAGCAGGAGCAGATATTTTGCCCTCGTTGAATCTCCCGCCCTTATAGAGCGTCTTTGTCCCGTTCTCCGGTTCTGATGCGCACTACCGCTTCTACTGGAAAGACAAATATCTTGCCGTCCCCTATGGTGCCAGTTCTGGCCGCTGATATGACCTTTTCAATTATCTGGTCCACAATGGATGCTTGAACTACCATCTCTATTTTTATTTTTGGCAGGAAATCTACGAGGTATTCGGCTCCACGATAAATTTCCTTGTGCCCTTTTTGCCTTCCGAAACCTTTTACTTCAGTTACCGTCATGCCCTGGACGCCGATGGAGTGCAGGGCGTCTTTGACGTCATCAAGTTTAAATGGCTTAATGATTACTTCTACTTTTTTCATTCTTATCCTCCTTCTGGAATGTCCGGGGATTCATTCCGGATTGTACGGCTCTAGAAAGCCTTGGTTCGCAGAAAATCCCGAGCGATCTAATTTGTTACAAAGCGTATCCGGTGGACGCTACGAATAGTATATGGAACCCCGGATAGCCCTTGAGACTTGACAGTTATTTTCGTTGATCTTCATGCTATGAGAACTCACGTCCTTGTGTCTCGGGGTAGGCAGGCATACCAAACTCCGGAACATCCAGGCCCTCCATCTCCGCCATTTCAGAAACTCGCATTGGGCGTATGGCGTTCACTATCTTGAAGACCACGTATGTGACGCCAAACGCATACACCACCATCAGTGTCGCCCCACCGAGCTGCGTAAAAAACTGCGTCACGTCGCCGTGAAGCAATCCAGTCACACCTTGCCCCGCCACACCGAGGTATGAGGTCGCCCCGACGCCGTTCCAACCTGAGCCGTAGGAGCCGTCTGCAAAAATTCCGACACAAACAGCGCCGAGCCAGCCACAATATCCATGTACGGAGATAGCGCCACACGGGTCGTCGACCTTTATCACCCGCTCATTAAAGAGAACACCTACGCACACCAAGATTCCAGCGAGGATACCTATCATTACCGAAGAGTTTGGGCTAACAAACGCACAAGGCGCAGTGATGGCGACAAGACCCGCTAGCATACCGTTGCAAGCCATCGAGATGTCCGGTTTACCAAAAAGGAAATACCACAAGAGCAACGCTGTCGCCGACGCGGCGACTGCGGAGAGATTGGTGTTCACCGCAACGACTGAAATTCGCAGATCAGTCGCCCCGAGGGTAGAGCCAGGGTTAAACCCCATCCAACCAAACAGGAGAATGAATGTACCGGTTACAACAAAGACTATGTTGTGAGCTGGAAATGGTCGAGGCTTGCCGTCAGGACCGTACTTGCCGAGGCGTGGGCCTAAGATCAAGGCAAGCGCCATGGCGCAAAAACCACCGACACCGTGGACAACGGAGGAACCGGCGAAATCAACGTAGCCATGAGCCAAACCCATAGTGGAACCTAACTGGGAGAGCCATCCACCACCCCATGCCCAACAACCGAATGTGGGGTATAAAATAGCCCCCATGAAGAGTTCGCATAGGATGAACGCCCAGAAAGTTATGCGTTCACATATGGCCCCCACGATAATATACCCGGCGGTTTCCATGAACACTACTTGGAACAGCGTGAGACAATTACTCCCGACGTCGTATGCGGGACCGTTTAAAAAAAATCCCGTGCCTCCCAAGAAGCCCCATTGACCGCCACCTATGAGGAACTGGTTTAGGGTTGGCGTCCCTCCGAGGTTAGTAGGCGCCGCGTTCACTGCGACCGCGCCAAATTGGAAGGCGAAGCCGCATGCGTAGTATGCCAGGAAGGCGAAAACATACGCCGCAAAGTTTAGCATCATGAGATGGGCGGCGTTCTTGCGGCGCACCAACCCACAAGTAAGGAGGGCGAAACCCGCTTGCATGAAAAGCACCAGGTATCCCGTAAGGAGAGTCCATGAGAAGTTTATCCCTATCCGGTTGTGCCCCACGGTGTCGGCCAGTTTAACGGCGAGTGGTTCTTTGGCCGCCAGAGCAGTGAATTCCTCAAACTCCTTACGCTTTTTCGCATAATCGGGGTCTGATTTGTCGGTCGGCTCGACAACCACAAACGAATTCCCGCCCCCGTCCACTGCGTTCAGAGCGTTGCCGGTCGTAATACCCGATGGATCGGGCTTTGGCTCCGGGGCCTGAGTAGCCGTCGATTGAGCCGCTCCAGCTTGAGGGCTCGATTCCTCGGCAAGAACCGGACCCATCATCAGCATCCAGGCGATAAGTATTGAAATGGACATTAATACCTGTAATGTTCTTCCTCTAACCATACTCTGCTTCTCCTCTCATTGAAGTTGTATCTGCCTCAGGCCAAAGCCTTTTTGCCTTAGGGCTTAACAAATGGCTTCCGACACATTCAAACACCTGCAATAAAAAATGCCGGTTCACATCTTAGCAATTAGTACGCCAGGCATTCCAAAAGCCCCCCTGAAGCTAACGAGCTGAAAACTGACTCATCCAGGCTTGATGGATAAACATACCAATTTGTCTGTTAATAACGATATACATACAACTATGTAGGTTGATATGTTCCTTACCGTATGTAATAGGAACGTCGCATCGTGTGACTACCC
>JACWAG010000117.1 GCA_014874425.1 Syntrophaceae bacterium
CCGAGTCGTACGTTCGGCCTCATCCAGATAAGCTGTTGAGACGAGCATGGTGATTCCTTCCTTGAGAAGGTCATAAAGGATTTTCCAGAAGTCTCTTCTTGAGACAGGGTCCACACCGTTAGTAGGTTCGTCGAGTAAGAGCACCTGTGGACTATGGATCAATGCGCATGTCAGCCCAAGTTTTTGTTTCATTCCACCGGACAACGCTCCCGCCAGTCTATCCGAGAAAGGCCCTAAACGACTGAACGAGAATAATTGATCTATTCTCTGCGCCCTAATTTTCTTAGGCACACTGAATAGATCAGCGTAGAAATTTAGATTCTCCATTACCGTAAGATCCTGATAAAGGCCGAATCTTTGAGGCATATACGCGAGGTGGCCTTTGATTTGATCAGGATTTTTCCTAACAGAAATTCCATCGATGTAGGCGTTTCCCGAAGATGGGGAAAGAATTCCCGCAAGCATTCGCATTGTGGTGGTTTTACCGGCCCCATCCGGCCCGATCAGACCGAAAAGTTCACCTTTTGCCACCCTTAAATTCAAGTTGTTAACAGCCTTTAAAGGACCAAAGTGTTTACATAGGCCTTCGGTCAAAATTACTGGAGAAGGGGTATCTTTGATTTCAGTCTCGTGCAAAACCAATCCAATCTACTATTTGCGACCGTTGTCGTTTACCAGAATATATCCTTCCGCAGGCATTCCAATTTTAAGTTCCTGTTCCGGGTTAGCTATGGTAATTTTCACACGATAGACCTGTTTGACCCGTTCCTCGCGTGTCTGGACATTCTTGGGTGTGAACTCAGCTCGTGAAGAAATGAACGTTACAACTCCTTCATAGATCTTACCTGGAAATGAGTCGGTGGTAATATTAGCCTTTTGTCCCAGTTTGACCAATCCCAAGTCCTTTTCTCCAATGTAACCTTTTAACCATACCTTATCAATTTCGGCTACAGTGGCCACTGTAGCTCCTGGAAGAACCACCTCTCCTAATTCGTTGGCCTTGACTAGCACAGCCCCATCTGTGGGTGCCAGTAAAGTTGAGTGTTCAATATCAAGTTCAATTTTTTTGAAGTCCCATTTGGCTTTTTCTAAACGGCTTCGCGCTGCCCTGATTTCTTGTTCCCGCGGCCCCTTTTCAAGTTCAGCCAATCGTTCCGATAGATTGTTAAATTCTTCCTCAGCTACTTTGAAAGCAGTTTGTTTCGCATCAAACATTGACTCCGATATTGCGCCCTGACCTAAAAGAGGGTAATAGCGCTCATACTCGTCTCTGGCGTTTTTCAACCGACTCTCGGCGGCCTTGGCCTGGGCCCTGGCGCTTTCTATTACCTCTTTTCTCGTGCCTTCTTCCAATTCATCCAGAGTAGCCGTTAATGCCGCAATGTCACCTTGCACGGACCCTCTAATCGCCTCGAGGGTGTCGGTGTCCAGCGTAGATATTATCTGACCCTTTTTGATGTGGTCACCTTCTTCGATCGGCAATGTGTTTATCTGACCGGCAAGTCTGAATGACAGATCAACCTCAGTAGCTTCGATATTTCCGCTCACGAAAACAGTTCCTGTCGGCGTGCCGAAATTTTTCATGTAATGAATTACATATGTGGCCACTGCTCCAATTACACAAAGAACCACAACTGGAATCCCAATCTTTTTTATCATCGGGTTATCTCTAAGAAATTGTAACTAAATCCTTAAAAAACCAACAATAACAGCTAAAGTCCTTGTTTACAAGGGCTTGTCAAGGATTTGTTTTTTGAAAATCGTTAAAAAACTCAAGCTAAGCTGACAAAATTATGGCAAGAGTATATATTTAATTTCGCGAAACAAACTGGCAATAGTTTATTAATTAAACTCACTTTTTATGTTCTACTCGTTATATCTTTATTAAATTGCATTTATATTGAATAAATGTGAGCACTTTTTTTGTTGACAAGGCTATATCAGTGTGATATCCACGGCTCGTCAACCCTAGGTTGACTATCTGGGCGGTGGAGATTTAAGTGTTCGGAAAAGTAATAGATTTCCAAAAGAAAGCTTCGGAGGCTGGCCGAAGGAGTGAACTGCCCTCAGAGATAACTACTCAATTTAATTCTGAAGTTCTTAATCAAGGCCTCAGGCTTGCTGAAGCTTCGCGAATTACACACATAAATTTCGGTAGAGAATCATATTTTGCTGTAGTGTCAGATCAGTATGGGAAACTATTTAATGTACACATCATGCTGGATCCCGATACTAAAGTATTGTCCAAGGCCTCCTGTGGGTGTTTTCGCTCTTCAACTCGGACCTATTGTCATCATATCGTTTCTCTTGTTCGTTATGTGCTTAGGCCTGACCCAGAAACCGGTAATCTTCGTTCCCTCGGAGATGACTTCCAGGATAGTTTCTGGAACGAAATTAGCTGGTTCGGTTTCAAAAATTTTGGTGATTCAACTTTAGGTTTCAATGCGCAGGTGAATCACGGCGGGGAAGGGATTAGAATAACCTTCTGCGATAGAAATAAGCGGGAGATTCTCGCCTTCATGCCCGGCGAACGCTTGGTTGAAGAATTCTTGCATGAGTTTTATGACATAATTCGGCGTGATATAGATGGGGCTGTCTTCCGAAGGATGTATGGGAGGAAACTAAAGGATCCCAACGTTCCTTCACTAAGACGGCGACCCTGGAGATATTCGGACGATGAATTGGAGATAAATCGTAAGGGACTTAAATCCGCACGTCAGCACATGGAAGACAGCATGTGGCACACCATTGCGAAAGTCGGATTTCTTGTCTCGGGTCGTGATGGGGGGGCCTTCAATTTCAGGTTTCTAGAGTTCAAGGAAGAGCTTGTTGTAGAGGGGATCGACGAAAACGATTCTCCGATTCTGAGGTTTGTTCCTCCGAGATCTATGATCGGCGCGGTTATTAGTCGAGCAGAAAAAAAGGGTGTCATAGGAAATGATTTATTTATCAACCCTCAGCCTTTGCAGACAGGCTACAAAATTGAGTTAACTGACTCATCCGAACTTGTAGTGGTCCCGGTCGTTGAAAATCCTGATGAAGACGCGCCATTGGAAGAACGATACTTGGACAGAACCGAATTGGAGCATCAGTTATTTGGGACATATTATCTTTTTCCAGATCTTGGTTTTTACAAAATCTCCACCGCTCCATCCGGATTACCTCAAGAGTATTTTTCACCGCAGAAGAAAATAACCATAAAATCGGAGCGAATTGGCGATTTTCTTAATTCATGTGGCCCTGTTTTAAGATCGGAACCGGCGATCATTGTAGATGAAAGTTTGCTTAATCGTGAGACCTTAACCTCTTATGAGGCGCTGTCTGTAAATCATGAAGCCGTGTCTCCAGATGAAGTTACAATAAATGTTGATTACAAATATGAGGATTTCTCAATCTCATTGTCTGACATTATGAAAGCCAGGTCCCAGAATCGTCGTTACATTGTCCGAGGCAGCAAGTGGGTAGACATTCAGAGGCCTGAATTCGCATGGTTGGATGGATTGGACACACGCGAAAGAGCATCCAATCTACTAAGCTTGAGCAGATCCGAGTATTTAAGATTCCTGGCGTTAAATGACCGGGTCGAGAAGAAATATGCGTCTGCCAGAATCCGTGAGTTAACAAAAAATCTCGAAGCTTTAAAACCACCGACAAGGGTCCCATCTATTTCGGCCATGAAAGGGAAACTTAGATCATATCAAAAAAATGGCTATGGATGGCTATGGTTCCTTTACCAAAACAGGTTCTCAGGTCTTCTTTGTGACGACATGGGTCTTGGAAAGACTCACCAGATAATGGGATTAATGACCGGAATATTGAGCAAGTTTGTAGAAACACCGGGTGACGTTAGGTTCCTGGTGGTTTGCCCCACGACTGTACTAAATCACTGGCTTGATAAGGTCATGGAATACGCGCCATTTCTTGGACCATACATTTATCACGGAACTGACCGTCTATTTGAAAGCGCTTTCAAGGATCACAATTTGATCATCACTTCTTATGGAATCGCTTTGAGAGATCGGGAAATGCTCGCGGAATATCGGTTTGAACTAATGGTTTTGGATGAGGTTCAATCGATAAAAAACAAATCTACGAAAACTTACGCCGCAATAAGCTCTTTGCAAGCAGCGTGCATCATTGGTTTAACAGGCACGCCAATTGAAAACAGCGTAACTGAATTGAAATCCCTATTTGACATTACCCTGCCGGGTTATCTGCTTTCCGACTCATCGTTTGAAAGTCATTTCCGTGTTCCCATAGAGGAATTTTCAGACCGTGAGGCCAAGGAAAAACTTAGCAAACTGATTAGACCGTTCACTCTAAGGCGGAAAAAGGAACAGGTTCTAAAAGAACTTCCGCCGAAAATTGAAGACATACGCCGTTGTAATCTAAGCGAATCACAAATCCGATTTTACAGGGACGTTATTGAAAACCAAGGTAGAGAATTGGTTCAACAGTTGAAGGATCCCGATCAAAAGGTGCCTTATATGCACATCTTCGCTGTCTTGAATTATCTAAAACAAATCTGTGATCATCCAATTCTTTTGGAAAAACAGGGTACTGACTACTCTAAATATTCTTCAGGGAAGTGGGACCTATTCGTAGAACTGCTCGATGAGAGTCTTCGATCGGGACAAAAGGTTGTTGTTTTCAGCCAGTACGTTAAGATGTTGGAACTTATAGAGATTTATCTAAGAGACATTGGGATCGCATTTGCTACCATAAAGGGCAGCACCCGTAAACGGGCTGAAGAGATCAAAAGGTTCAACACAAACCCTGACTGCATGGTATTTTCTGGCTCGTTACGCGCTTCGGGATTGGGCATAGACCTTACCGGCGCTTCTGTTGTCATTCATTATGATCGTTGGTGGAATGCGGCCCGGGAGGAACAGGCGACAGATCGTGTCCACAGGATCGGTCAGACTCGAGGGGTCCAGGTGTTCAAACTCTTGACCAGAAATACGCTTGAAGAAAAAATTGATCAGATCATTTCCCGTAAAAAGCGTCTGATGGAGTCTGTCATAAAACAGGACGACAAATCCATCCTCAAACATTTTTCACGGGAAGACCTCATAGAACTCATTTCTTTCTAGCCCAACCTCACTAAATTTAACTCGTGTTGCGGCTCATGTTTGAAAATGTTATACAGCCTCGTGTATAAATAGCGGGACCTGCGAACTTTCGCCATTTTTCTCCAGAGATCGAGGCCGAGAGCGTAGGTGTTTAAAACAGCCCAAGGATACATAAAATGGAAAAAATGGTGATAAGAGGAGGCCGGTCACTTCGAGGAACAGTCGAAATCAGTGGGGCCAAGAATGCTGCCCTACCGCTGATGGCCGCCGCCATATTGACGACAGATGAGATGACATATCACCGAGTACCTGCTCTTAAAGACATTAAAACTACCAAACAGCTTTTGCTTCAGTTGGGTGTACAGCTTGATGATTTCACTTCCGGCGCGCTTCGGATTAAAGCTCGGGAGATCACGGATCACACGGCCCCGTATGAATTGGTAAAGACGATGAGGGCCTCCGTCCTGGTTCTGGGGCCACTTATGGCCAGAGAAGGTCGAGCTGATGTAAGTTTGCCTGGCGGTTGCGCAATTGGGGCTCGCCCGATTGATCAACATTTAAAAGGGCTGGAAGCTATGGGTGCTCACATAGAGCTTGAAAACGGTTACATCCGGGCAAGGTCGAAGGGTCTGCATGGAGTTGAGTTTAGATTTGACCTAAACACGGTGACAGGCGCCGAAAACCTTCTGATGGCTGCGACACTTGCCAGAGGGACTACGATTCTACGAAATTGCGCAATTGAGCCCGAGGTGTCTGAACTGGCCCATGTTCTCAACAGAATGGGGGCAAAGATCCATGGAGCGGGAACGGATGTCATTACAATCGAAGGAGTGGAAAAACTCAACGGGATTGTCCATGAAATTATGCCGGATCGCATCGAGGCCGGGACCTTCCTGATTGCAGGAGCTATTACTGGTGGCGATGTAACTGTCCGGGGATGTAGAGCGGAACATATTTATTCATTGCTAGAAAAACTTGATGAAGCTGGTTTAAAAGTTGAAACTGAACCAGATTACGTCCGTGTTTGTTCAAACGGCGGGATTAGGAGCAGAGATGTTGAAACTAATCCGTACCCCGGCTTTGCCACCGACTTCCAGGCCCAGTACATGGCCTTGATGTGTCTGGGAAATTCGACGTGCTCGATTTCTGAACAAGTATTCGAAAATCGTTTCATGCATGTTCAGGAATTGGTTCGCATGGGGGCAAATATAAGAATTTCCGGTCGGTTTGCTAAAGTGCGTGGTGTTCCAAAATTGTCGGGCGCTCATGTTCAGGCTACCGATTTGAGAGCCAGCGCCTCGCTGATACTCGCCGGCCTCGCGGCTGAGGGGGTTACTGAAGTGCATAGAGTCTACCATCTTGATCGTGGCTACGAGAGAATCGAAGAAAAGATGTCCAGTCTTGGAGCGGACATAAAAAGAGCCAAGGACGACATGGTTTGAAAGGTCTCGACGATGCGAATCTCTGAAATATCCAGAAAAACATTTGAGACTGATATTCAGCTCAGGTTAAATTTAGATGGTCAGGGAAATGGCCCAATCTCTACAGGCATCGGTTTTTTCGACCATATGCTGAACCTGTTCACTCGCCATAGTACGTTTGATATAAAACTTAACGCTGTCGGTGACCTGCATGTGGATTTTCATCACACTGTTGAAGATGTAGGGCTATGTTTGGGGGCAGCGTTTCGTCAGGCTATTGGGGACAAACAGGGTATAAAGCGGTATGGTTTTTCTTCACTACCAATGGATGAGACCTTGGTAAATGTTTCTATCGATGTCTCGGGACGACCTCACTTAAATTTGGTTAATCCTTTTGAGGAAAGGGCTGTTGGGGACTTCCCTCTGGATCTCTTGAGGGTGTTTTTTCAGGCTTTTACTGACAGAGGTGGAATTACCGCTCACGTCATTTTGATAACAGGATCTAATCCTCACCATGCTGCTGAGGCTATGTTTAAAGGATTCGCACGAGCATTGCGCGAAGCCGTTGAAAATGACTCTCGTGTTCAGGATATTCCATCAACAAAGGGTTCTCTTGACTGAACCATTGAGCATGAGGCTGGTATGATTGTAATTGTTGACTACGGTATGGGTAACTTGCGAAGTGTCCAAAAAGGTTTTGAAAAGGTTGGATCCAAAGCTCTTGTGTCACGTGATATAAAGGATATCAACTCAGCGGCAAAGCTCGTCTTGCCAGGTGTTGGCGCATTTCCAGAGTGTATGAAAAACCTGACGAAGTTTGGTCTCGTAGAGTCAATTCTTGATTTTCTGAAGTCAGGTAAACCTTTTCTTGGTATTTGTCTGGGGTTACAACTATTGTTTGATGAATCCGAAGAATTCGGCTTAAATAGGGGACTAGAAGTAATACCTGGAAAGGTTAGGGCGTTTCGCCGGGACATGGGGCTCAAGATCCCTCACATGGGCTGGAACCAGGTAATATTTAAAAAGGATATTGCCATCTTTGACGGCATAGACAATGAGTCATTTTTTTATTTTGTGCACTCGTATTATGTCGAACCGGAGCAGCTATCTGATACGGCCTCTGAAACTAATTATGGTATCATGTTTACCAGCGCGATAGCCCGTGGCAATATTTTTGCGCTTCAGTTCCACCCTGAAAAGAGCCAAAAAAATGGGCTAAAAATATTGGCCAATTTTGCCAGACTCTGAGACCAAGAAAATCGGGCATGTCTAACAACATTGCATCTCGTATTTATGTAGCAGTATCTGTTATCTTTTTTAACTCTTTTCTTCTTTTTCTGATAATCAACATCGGTTTCTCAGGCCTAATTGATTTAAAGGAATATTATCGAAAAAAGA
>JACWAG010000118.1 GCA_014874425.1 Syntrophaceae bacterium
AGTTTTGAGAAGCGACGCGCACAGAACCGGAGTCAGGATCAGGGCGACGACAACCGACAGGAGCATCGAGGCGATAATGGTCACGGAAAACTGACGGTAGATGACACCGGTGGAGCCTGCAAAGAAAGCCATTGGGCCGAATACCGCGGAAAGGACCAAGCCAATTCCGATCAGCGCGCTCGTGATCTCTCCCATAGACTTTCTGGCGGCTTCTTTCGGTGGGAGGCCTTCCTCACTCATGATTCGTTCCACGTTTTCCACCACCACGATGGCGTCGTCTACCAATAGCCCGATAGCCAGCACCATGGCAAACATAGTCAGCATGTTGATGGAAAACCCGAATAGCCCGAGAAGCGCAAAGGTCCCGAGGATCACCACCGGCACAGCGATGGTCGGAATCAGGGTAGCCCGGATGTTTCCGAGGAAAAGATACATTACCAGGAAGACCAGCAAGATGGCCTCAAAAAGGGTCTTAACAACCTCCTCGATGGCCGCTGTAACAAAAGGGGTTGTGTCGTATGGATAAATTACCTTCATTCCCTGTGGAAAATACCGGCTCATCTCTTCCAGTTTTGCTTTGACAGCGTTAGCCGTATCAAGCGCGTTAGCTCCGGCTGACTGCCGGATGGCCTGCGCAGCCGCGGGTTTAGCGTTGTAGACGGCAGACTGATTATAGAACTCAGCGCCTAGTTCCGTCCGTCCCACATCCTTTATTCGCACCACGGACCCGTCCGGATTCATACGGATGGGGATTGTGGCGAATTCTTCAGGGGTCTTCAAGAGGTTTTGTACTATAATCGAAGCGTTCAAGCGCTGGCCTTCCACCGCGGGCGCTCCGCCGAACTGACCAGCAGAGACCTCCACATTGTAGGCTCGAAGCGCGGCAATGACGTCTTCAATCGTCATTTGATAGTCAGTAAGCTTGTCAGGGTTTAACCACACTCGCATGGCGTACTGGGAGCCAAAGCTTTCAACCTCGCCTACCCCCGGTACACGCGCCAGGACCTTCTCGAGATTGGACTGGGCATAGTCCTCCAAGTCCTTACCATCCATGCTTCCATCTTCTGAAATCAGGCCCACTACCATAAGGTAGTTTTTGGTGGATTTGCTGACCTTGACGCCCTGGCGCTGGACCACCTCCGGTAGGCTAGCTGTGGCCAACTGGAGCTTGTTTTGGACTTGAGCCCACGCAAGGTCTGGGTCGGTTCCAGGAGCGAAGGTCAACTCAATGCGGGAGGCTCCGGTTGAATCACTGGTTGAAGACATATATAGCATTTTGTCAAAGCCGGTCATCTTCTGTTCAATGATCTGTGTCACGCTGTTTTCAACCGTCTCAGCCGACGCCCCTGGATAAATGGAGTCAATGGCGATTGATGGCGGAGCGATGGGTGGATACTGTGATATGGGTAGATTGTATATCGCCAAGCCGCCCGCTACTATCATGATGATTGCTATGACCCAAGCGAAGACTGGACGGTCCAGAAAGAACTTCGATAACATTATGTTTCCCCGTCAGTTCGATTTTCCGGCCGGCTGGGCCGAATTCCCGGGTTCCGAATCAGCTTTCCCCATGGAGCCCAAAGGGACAACCTTCACGGAAACGCCCGGCCGAATTTTCTGCATACCCTCGACGATTACACGATCGCCGGATGCAAGCCCTGACGACACAAGCCACTTGTCACCGATGGCGCGATCAAGCGCCAGCCCTCGCTGTTGGGCCTTTTCGCCAGCTCCCACGATTAGCGCAGTGGGATTACCCTTTGGATCACGTGATACTGCTTGTTGTGGAATAAGAATGGCCTGATCGTTTATACCTTCCTCCACTACTGCTCTGACGAACATACCCGGAAGTAGAAGTCCCTCAGGATTTGGGAACACAAGCCTCAGGACTACAGACCCCGTAGAGGGATCTACAGTTACATCGCGAAACAAAAAAGTCCCTTCCCGTCGATACTCTGTGCCATTTTGGAGAATAAGCTTGACTTGGTTCTGGTTCTCTCCATCTCGATTCAGGCGGCCATCTTCCAGGCGTCTCTTCAATCGCAGCAATTCAGTGGTGGATTGGGGCACATCTACGTATATGGGGTCAAGTTGTTGAATGGTCGCCAGCGCCAGAGCCTGATAAGCTGTCACCAAGGCGCCATCGGTCACGCTGGATTTGCCAATGCGCCCCGAGATGGGAGCGGTGACACGGGTATACCCCAAATTGATGCGAGCAGTATCAACGGCAGCCTTGCAATACTCAATATCGGCTTCAGACTGTTTCAGAGCGGCTTCCTTGTCGTCGTAGTCCTGCTGGCTGACAGCGTTTTTGGCAAGCAATGTTTTGGATCGTTCAGCCGTCAGCCAGACAGCGTGACGATTGGCCTCTGATTTCGCAAGGGCGGCCTTAGCGCTGTCCAGTGACGCCTGAAAAGGAGCGGGATCAATCTGATAAAGCACTTGGCCGGTCTTAACATCGGAACCTTCAGTAAACAGGCGTTTCTGAATGATACCATTGATCTGGGGTCGGATTTCCGCGATCAGATACGCAGACGTTCGGCCCGGCAATTCGGTGGTCAGCAAGAGCTGCTGAGGCTGGACTGTCATCGTAGTCACTTCCGGGATAGGTGGTGGCGCAGATTGTTGCTGGCGATCGCAGCCAAGGAGCAGTAGCGTTAAAACAATTACGAGTAGGGAAACTGTGAGTCTTTGAGAGAGCATGGCGCAACCTTAAAGAAAATGTTTGTTTTAATTCACCTAGTCCGAGGGGGTTACCCGTTGTTGGAGAAAACTCGGATAAACGTCGTGTTCTTCTCCAGGCCTTTGTTCCTAATCGAGAGATGGCCGAAGATATCAGCCCATATTTGATTAACAAATCCGCAATGTTTTTGAAGAGCTAGGGCCCATATCCCCTAATTGGCGTCTCTAGTGGTATGCTCGAGCATTTGCTTATTATCCTGGAGCGCTTTATTGCTTGTTCAGCACACCTCTGAAAAAAATGTCCGTGGCGATTGACAGGTTGTCCGCCGCTGTAAATTGGGCGGGATCGTTCATGATCCGAAAAAGAAAGGCGTTGATCGTTCCTTCAAGCGCCAGTGCCATATAATAGGGATCAAGGCTCCGGAACACATGATCTTTGATGCCCTTCTCAAAGATAGAAGCCAATAGCCCGATTCCTTCATCGTAAAGCTTAAGAATGTTCTGGTCCAAACCAGCTTTTATGTTAAAGCTCGCACCTCTGGTTTCGGCAAAATACAGGCGCATGACCGGTAGATTATCGAAAAACAGTTCTCGACGGACGGCGATGTACCTGTTGATGGCTTGAAGAGGATTCCGTTCCTGTTCGAGGACCTGCATGAGAGTATGGTGATACTTTTCGGCCATCTCCATGATAAGGGCTTTGTACAAGTCCTCCTTATTAGTGAAAAATTTATATAATGTTCCGATCCCGAACTCTGCTTCTTTTGCTATCTCGTGCATGGAGACGTTGTGATAACCTTTTTCCGAGAAGAGCCTTAGCGCCGCCTCGAGTATTTCTCCGCGTTGTCGCAATTTCTCTCGATCCCGCCGAGGGAGGTTTTCAGGCATTGCATTGACTGCTTCCAGCGATGAAATAATCATTAGATGCTCCTGCTGACTATACATTCAGAACCTGACGTCACATTCTCTTACTTCTCGAGGTGACAGTCAAGAATAAATCATCATTTAACAAACAATTATGCGAGTTGCGAGATTTCAACCCCTGGGGTTAGGTCATGGGGTTCCGGGAAACATGCCGGGTAAGTTTCCGATTTATAAGAATTACTTGTTTGACCGTGAGGTAGCATTAGAACTGATGCGGTTCGGTAGAAACACTAAGCTCGGAGGTAACCATCAGTGTTCTTGGGATCGGATTCCCTAATTGTGATAGACAATATGTGGTGTCCAAACAGGGTTGAAAAATCTTTTGGATTTTAAGGTCACGTCCCACGGAAATCCAAGGCGACACTTTTGAAAATTGCGCAATCCTGTTTTGTCGACAGCCTCAGATTTTTCTTTTTACAAGGGATTCAACAACCAGTCTGTACTTTTCGTGAATCAGATTTCTGTCAAATTCCCAAAATTCTTCGATCATAGTTTTTTGTTCGGATTCTGGGAGGTATTTCATCATCGAGGGAAAGAAAACTTTGTCTTCCTTCTCGATATGCTTTGGATAAAAGTCAGCCAGGAATTGTAGCTTATCGGTAATCACTTGTAATGCGGAATCGTCACCATCTCGATAACGTCTATTCGCATCGATCAGTTCGGCCGTGATCACTCTACCTGTAGCGTGCTCTCCGATCAACTCCTCCATGATTGTCTTGTCGGCATCTGACATCTGTTTCCGACCAAGTTCACGGAAAAGTATAAGTTCCTCTTTCCCATGATGGGTTCTGTCACCATATGTGCGAAAGAAATCTACCGCTGTATCTACAAACACAGGATCAGCTTTACCTGTAATAGAAATCCTTTCGAGTTCCGCTCTGAAATGAACAAGCATTCTTTCAATAAGTCGGTGCTCAATCATTAGTGGACCGCGTGGCTGCATAACAAAAACCTCCTTGTGTAATTTGTGATGATGTATCACGATTGCCCCCTTTTCCGCCAGCGCCGGAGTAAATAGCCGAATCCAACAGAGCAACTTACGCCGCGCAATGCTGAACGGGCCGTGCCCCTAGGTGAATCCGAACAGCAAAGTCTTCATAGCTATCAGCGAATATGGTTCTGCTTTGAGGACAGACTCATAAGACTGGATTGTCACAGTCACGACACATTCTACGTGAAGAATTCTAGTTATTAATCGCAGCCAAGAAAACTCGGATTCCCACTCCTGAGGAGAACGGAATTTTCAGCATAGTTCTCCTGAATCTTCTCGTCTAAGGGAAATCGGCCACTATGATTACTTCGCTGGTTCTTCAATTCGATGCATTTGTTGAACCGGAGCATATGTCTTTATGAAGAAAGAAGCGCAGATCCCACTTAAAGCGCAAATGGCAATAAAGATCCAGCCCATTGAGTAGTCTTTCGTTCCGTGTTCTACTACCACAAGAGCGGCGAATATTTTTGCGGCAAAAGCTGCAACAGCATAACCGACGCCATTGACGAAGCCCATGGCCTTTCCATAAACTTCAGGCGTAAAAATTTCCGCAGGAACTGCCAAAAATGGTCCCCAAGCCATATTTGCAAAAAAACCCATGCCGCACAGCGCAAGCGCCAAGAGGCTCGGATTGGCTGTTTTCAAAGAAGCAAGAAGCAGGATAAACGGTATGAGACCGAAGAAACACACCTGGATCATTACTCGACGGTTATTCTTGAAAAACGTGTCAGAGATATAGGATGAGGTAAAGCTTCCTACCACACCTGCCAGAAAATAAAGGCCGTTCCAGTACCCCATAGCGGACAGTTTGAAAGAGAACGTGTCGGAGAGATACAGTGGAACCCATACCATAGCGCCCCAGAATGTGATCTGCATCACAATGTCGACTACTATTACCGCCACATAACTGCGATTCTTGAAAAGATCAAAAAAACCAAAACTCTTTTGTGCAAGGATTTTATTTTGGACATCGGTGAAATCCCCGCCCTTCAATGTCCCTTCTTCGAATTCATCACGATAAGAGTATTCCAGCTCTTCTCGAGTAATGCGTTTGTACTTTTCGGGTCTATCAAAAACCAAAAACCCAATCATGATCAGTGGCACAATCCCCATTGCTGCCGTAAGAAAAAACACCGGTCGCCAGTCGCCGAAATACACTGCGAGTTGCGTCCCAAGAACGCTGGCCCAAGCTGGCGTCAAGATCCATGCCCAGGAGAGCAAAGCCTGCGCTCGTGCTCGACCTTCTTTGTTAAACCACCGCATTAAAATTCTTGCCGAGGGCACATACTCTGTGCCTACCAAGACGCCGAACAACGCCATGCGGTAAAAATACTCGGTGGGCGTCTTGATGAAGCCCATCCAGGCGGTCATCAAAGACCAGGCAATAACGGAAAAAATCAAAATCCTTTTTGCCCCATATTTATCCGTCAATATTCCGGAAACGTACTGGGCCGGCGCGTAGAAAAGCATCATCAAGAAAGTTCCAGTTCCGATATCAACAGTGGTTAACCCGATGTCTTTGGCAATAAGCGGCATCAACACGTTGGTTTTCACTCGGTCCATATACTGAATGCTGTAAGCGAAAAAGAGTACAAAAGCAAGAATCCAACGATACGGAATTCTTTTGATCATTTCCTTTTCTCCTATTCCATTAACCGCTGTTTTCCTCCTGTCTTTGGACAACCTTGAAGAGAAACGATCTGTTGGTTTGGGACAGTTGAGAGCGGCTTTTAGGCGCAATCTGCTTGTTCATGCTGCTGCCTTCGGTTCGGGTAGGGAACTCGGGTAAACTTCATAAGGGGTTTTCCTGTGAAGGCCCTGATGATATCGCTCACAATTGGAGGACTCGAAATAGGCGTTGAGCTGATGCTAGGAAAGGGGGAGTGCAGTCTCCACAGGCTAAAATATGATGACAGTTTTTGGAACACTTGACAGCGAGCCGCCTCTTAATCCGGGGTCTATCCAAGTTTACCATTTGAGTTTGCCACTCCGAAAGGCTTTGAGATAGTCCTCACAGAACTCGTCTTGCCCTGAGAGCGCTCTGGTAGCCATGACCATTGCCATAATCCTAGGATCCAAGGGATCTATGATGAATGTGTCCATGCCGTAGGCGACAAGGGTTGCCGCGAATGCGCTGTTAAGCAGTTTGCGCTCTGGGAGGCCGAATGAAACATTGCTCAAGCCACAAGTAGTATGTGTTCCAGGAAGACACTTTCGTATTCCTCTTATTGTCTCCAAAGCGGCTATACCAAACGTGATGTCCACACTGATCGGTTGAACCAGGACGTCAAAATAGATATCATCATACGACACACCGTCCGATCGGAGTTTTTCCGCTAACCGGCAGGCAATTTCGACGCGACCATCAGCGTTGTGAGGAATACCATGCTCGTCCATGCATAGAGCAACCACCGAAGCCCCGAATTCCTTCACCACGGGCACGATACTATTGTAACGGCCAGCTTCCAAGGATATCGAATTGACCAACGCCTTACCACGGTGCAAAGGCAGAGCGGCCTTGAGGGCCTCCGGGTTTGGACTATCAATGCAAAGAGGAACATCCGCAACCTCCTGGACTTTTTTTACAAGCCACGGTAGAAGCTCGACTTCCCGGTCTACAAAGATACCCGCATTTACATCGAGCATGTCGGCCCCAGCGGTAACCTGCTCTATAGCAAGTTTTTGAACGAAATCTTCGTCCTTGGTCTCGATCGCAGTGGCCACGCTCTTGATGCTACTATTGATTTTTTCACCTATGATTAACATAACCACCTCTATATCAACGTAAATGATGTTATAAATGAGAGAATTTCTGAATCAATGCGGCGTATGGCCCGTGATCATCCATCACCTTTGCTCAAAACAGGTGGCTCATTTTAGAGTTCCCCAGCTACAGGAGGAAAATCGACGCCAAAAGGAAACTCGGTGTGAAAATCAGGGTGTTCCGACAGCTCCAAAACCCTTACTTCTTGAGCCAAGGCTGCAGCTCTCTTACGACACTTCGAATCTAACAGAGCTAAAACCGCCCCAAGACCGGCTGCGTTTGCCACTATTTCTACAGCTCCGGAAACGCACGAAACGGGTAACATTCCAATAGCTACGGCATTTTTCCAATCAAAGCGGGCCCCAAAGGCTCCGGTTAAGACTAGGCGATCCACCTGTTTCACGTCGGCAGAAGCCATTAAAAATTTAATTCCAAGATTGAGCGCAGTTTTAGCAAGCTGAACCTCACGAATATCGCCCAAAGTCAAGTCGATTGAGGATCCTGTGCCCGTTTCATCCGAAGTGACTAAAGTGAATCGACGGCCAATCCCTTTGGAATCACAAATGACTCCCGGTATTGCTTCGTTGAGCCGACCATTTTGGCGAATTAATGCCACTTTTCGCATTTCGGCCACGGCATCTATCACGCCGGAGCCACACAACCCCCGTGGTAACGAAATGGCCTCATGTCTAATGACATCGTAGCTCACATTAAAATCAGTGGAATCAATTCTGATCTTGTTGATCGCCCCATCAACCGCT
The DNA here is from genome assembly GCA_014874425.1 of Syntrophaceae bacterium. Classification (GTDB taxonomy): domain Bacteria; phylum Desulfobacterota; class Desulfomonilia; order Desulfomonilales; family Desulfomonilaceae; genus CAJBEZ01. The sequence goes on from JACWAG010000118.1 coordinate 8,123, forward strand.
CTCATTCCTGAACTGATATGAGCGCCCTCAAACGCAGGGCCAGTGGCGCAACTGGTAGCCCACAGTTCCGTCCCTTTGGCAAGAACTAACTCGCCGTTCGTGCCGATATCCACAAGAAGTGTAGTCTCATCTCGCCGATTCGTCTCGTCCCAAAGAATGGCTCCTACAGTATCACCTCCAAGAAATCCGGAAATTACTGGGAAGATATGCACGTTAACACATGGGCTAAGGTTCAACCCGAGGTCCGACGCTCGCCAGTCATACGCTTCTCGGCTTACCGGTAAGTAAGGAGCGCCCCCTAAACTGCGTGGATTGAAGCCACAAAATAAATGCTGCATCGTGGTATTTCCTACCAGCGCAACCTCGTCAACATCGCATGATTTTGCTCCGCAGTTGCTAAGGCACTCTCCAAAAAGAGCATTAATTCCCTCTATAATCAGGTCCTTTAAGGTACGTGCGCCATTCTCATTTTTGCCTGAAAAGGCTATTCTGCTTATTACATCCTCACCGTATCTTCGCTGTGGGTTTGCGCAACTTGATGCCCCCAATACATTCCCTGTCACCATATCGCAGAGATAGGCCGCCACAGTAGTGGTCCCGATGTCAACAGCAAAACCAAGGCTCATGCTTTGGGAGGAACTGGGCAACACGCCCGTAACGCCCCTCTTGCGATGTTTGACCAGGGTTATAGAACCCTTTTCGGTCCAGTGCGCCGATAGGTCACGAAGAATCACTGGATCCCAGAATTCATTATTGTTCAAGCTGGGATCCATCTTTCGTAATATGCTGACAAAGTCCCGGTGTTCAGTATTCGAATTTGGCCTTGGATCAATGAACAAGCGCCTAACCATAGGATCGACGGGGAAATTTCCCTCTAAATCTGTTTTTACATTAGCTTCGGGCGTATCGCTGGAATCTACAGGAACAGAGACGCTCACTTTGCCCAAGGCTATGGCCTGACACGCCAACCGAAATCCATGAGCCAGATCTGTGGATGAGAGGACTTTGCGTTCTAATTCGGTGACTGGGGAAAGATTTTCAGGAGGAATAACGATGACTTTGCACTTGCCACACAATCCTTTTCCACCACAATCAGTGCGAATGCTCAACCCTTGGGAAAAGGCGAGGTCCAATATATTC
>JACWAG010000012.1 GCA_014874425.1 Syntrophaceae bacterium
GAAGAGACTTGGAACTTATCAATAGCTGGAAAGAAAAAGACCCCGAACTGTCCAAACTATGGCAGGAGCACCTGGAATACGAGGAGCAGCTTCAAGTCTTTAACAAAAGGCTCTACCTTTCACATTCCGAGGAACTGGAACGGAAGACATTACAAAAAAAGAAACTCCATGGCAGGGACCAAATCGAGAAAATATTGAGCAAATATAGATAAATTTGCCTCATATAAAGACCTCAATAGTTTTTGCCGAACGCAACGGTATTAAATTGAAAATTAGTGGAGCGCAGATACTGCTACGTTCTCTTAAAGCAGAGGGCGTTGACACGATTTTTGGCTATCCCGGTGGCGCGGTCATTGATATTTTCGACACTCTTGTCAAAGAGTTTTCCGAAGAATTCAGGTTTATCCTGGTTCGCCATGAACAGGCCGCTGTACACGCTGCTGACGGATACGCGCGAGCTACCGGACGCCCAGGAATCTGTCTGGTGACTTCCGGACCCGGCGGAACCAATACTGTCACCGGTTTGGCCACGGCGTACATGGACTCAATTCCGGTCATAGTTTTTACCGGCCAGGTCCCAACGCCGTTAATTGGGAACGACGCGTTCCAAGAGGCGGACATTGTAGGAATCACTCGACCATGTACCAAGCACAACTATCTAGTAGCACAGACCGAAGACCTTGCTTCGACGATAAAAGAAGCCTTTTTTATCGCAACTACCGGTCGGCCCGGACCAATTCTGGTCGATTTGCCTAAAGATGTTGTTCAGAATAAAGCGCAATTCGAGTATCCGGACAAAATAGAAGTCCCCACATATAAGCCAAATGTGAAGGCTCATCTTCCCTCTGTAAAAAGGGCAGCGGAATTGATTCGTCAAGCCGAGCGTCCTGTAATTTACGCGGGTGGAGGAGTGATAACATCAGGGGCTCACAAAGAACTCTATAAATTTGCGTCAATGCTGAATTTCCCTGTTACCTCAACCTTAATGGGACTCGGCTGTTTTCCGGCTACCCATCCGTTATTTCTCGGCATGCTCGGCATGCATGGCACATTCAGGGCCAATATGGCGATCGACAACGCGGACTTGTTACTCGCTATAGGAGCGCGTTTTGATGATAGGGTAACGGGAAGAGTCGAAGAATTTGCCCGAGACGCGAAAATTATTCATATTGATATAGACCCCACATCAATACAGAAGAACATTGTGGTTGACGTCCCCATAGTGTGTGACGCTCATGATGGTTTATCCAGGCTGATAGAAGAATTGGAAGCCAAAGGGCGTTCGCCGAAAGCAGATGAAAAACTTAAGGAATGGCATTCCAAGCTAACAGTGTGGCGAAACCAACAAAGACAGCGCTTTGATCGAACGACCGAAATTATTAAACCCCAGTTTGTAGTTGAAAAGCTTTATGAATTGACCAAAGGTGATGCGATTATCACCACAGAAGTCGGTCAAAATCAAATGTGGGCTGCGCAATATTATCTATTTGACAATCCACGGACCTTCTTGAGTTCCGGAGGCCTCGGGGCTATGGGCTATGGTTTTCCTGCGGCTATTGGAGCTCAAGTAGCGTATCCGGATAAAATTGTCATCGATATTGCTGGTGACGGCTCCATACAGATGAACATTCAGGAACTTGCTACGGTTGTTCAGTACAAACTTCCGGTAAAAATCGCAATATTGAATAATGGCTATCTCGGCATGGTTCGACAGTGGCAGGAGCGTTTTTACGATCAGGTCTACGCGCACACTGACATAACTGTAGCCCCCGATTTTGTCAAATTGGCGGAGGCCTATGGAGCTGTTGGTCTTCGAGCTACCAGGTCTTCAGAAGTTGAGAACGTGATCAAAGAGAGTCTGAAAACGAAGGGTCCGGTCATCATTGACTTTGTGGTCGACAGAGAAGAAGGGGTTTACCCTATGGTGCCGGCAGGCGCCCCACTAAAAGACATGATATTGGTTTAAATGGAAAACAGAAAAGTAATATCGGCTTTAGTCGAAAACAAACCTGGAGTCCTCGCTCGGGTAGCCGGCATGTTCTCCGGGAGAAGTTTCAATATAGACTCTTTAAGTGTCGCTCCAACGATGAACCCGGAATTTTCCAGGATGACGATTGTCACACACGGGAACGAAGCAATATTTGAGCAGATAATAAAACAACTGAGAAAACTTATAAACATATCCAAGGTCCAGGATCTTACGCGCGGGGACTATGTTGACCGGGAACTGGTTCTGATAAAAGTCAAAGCCGCTTCCATCAAGAGAGCGGAAGCGCTGCGTATCGTGGAAATATTTCGAGCGCGTATTGTAGATGTCGCTCAGGACAATCTAACCATAGAAGTTACTGGCTCTCAGGGGAAAATTGAAGCCATACTCGAGCTTCTATCATCTTTAGGAATTCTTGAAGTCATAAGAACAGGGACTGTCGCGATCCCTAGAGGACGGAAGGGATTGAAAGCAGGGGATAGCGGAGATTGAATTCACGAACGGGTCATTTCGAGCCTATAGCTCGTGAAGGTCTGAGCTTTGTCGGCATACCCGCTATTTTGGCTTTGACTGCTTGGTGGTCTAACCATCCGTGGTTGTGCGTGGTCTTTCTAATCATTACTGTGGCCATTGCGTCATTTTTTAGAAATCCTGCAAGGCGATCACCTGATGACGACACGAGTGTTGTTTCTCCCGCGGACGGTGTTGTAATGGAAATAATTGACAATTCCAAAGGGCCTGTTTTGGGAAACGCCTGCCTGACCAGGGTCAGTGTTTTTATGTCTATTTTAAATGTCCATGTAAATAGATGGCCCTTTTCCGGAGTAATCCGGAAAATCTCTCACAGACCCGGCAAATTCCTCGACGCAAGAGACCCATCGTCTTCAATTCTCAATGAACATAATTCAATAGTTGTTAATACGGATTTTGGAGCAATAGAAATTGTCCAAATAGCGGGTCAAATAGCTCGGAGAATAGTTTGGTGGGTAAGAGAAGGCGACTCAACCATCAAGGGTGATAGATTCGGTCTCATCAAATTTGGCTCTCGAGTTGATATTTATCTGCCTAAAAGCTTTGTTGTCTGTACTTCAGTCGGTTCCAAAGTAAAGGCCGGTGTTAGCGTTATTGCGCGCTTGACTTCTCAGGCGAAGCAATAAATAAACGTTCCCACCCCAATAAGATTTGTCTATTGATTCAATAAATAATAAAATAATAACAGTTTCATAGACTCAACCGCGCCTTTGAATGCCGGAATTTGAGGGAAGAGCATGATGGCCCCAGATTTTAAAAGAAAAAGATCTCTGCTCAGAGTAAAAAGGCCCTATGAAAGCCATGAAGACACAATGGCGGCGTGGCAGAGAAAAAACAACCGAATCAACAAAATGAAAAAGGGGATATTTATACTTCCTTCTTTACTAACGCTGGCAAGTATTTTCTTTAGTTTTTACGGTCTAATTTTAGCTATCAAGGGGCAATTCTTGTGGTCGGGCGCGCTTATCTTAGTCGCAGCCTTCTTTGATGGAATTGACGGAAAGGTGGCCAGGCTTACTAAAACCAGTACGAGGTTTGGAGTAGAACTAGACTCGCTGGCTGATGTAATTTCATTTGGCGTAGCCCCTTCGGTTCTTTTTTACACATGGGCGCTGGAACCTTATGGGCGACTAGGCTGGGTTGTCGCCTTTATATATGTTTCGTGCGGAGCCCTCAGGCTAGCCAGGTTTAACGTCCAGACATCGGTAATTGACCCGAAACGGTTTAATGGCCTACCCATTCCCGCTGCCGCGGTCATGCTTGCTACATCGGTCATTTTTTTCGAACATCTCGAAATCAAGCCAGCCGATTATTCGATTTTCCTTTTAGCGCTTACTGTAGTTCTGTCTTTTTTAATGGTTAGTTCCATAAAATTTCACGCGTTTAAAGACCTCACCGTTGTCAAAGAGAAGCCTTTTAGCTCCACTGTTGGTTTTGTGCTGTTGATGTCTTTAATCGCATTGGCGCCGTTTATTGTTCCGTTTTTCATTTGTGCGGCTTATGTGCTATCAGGTCCAATCATGACCGCAATTTTTTATCTAAGGGGACGAAAGAATTTAAAAGTATCGGTAGTCAACGGTCCTGTCAGCGGTGTAGTCCAAACATCCACGGACATTGACCGAAAACCATAGCCGTAAGGAAATCACAATCCAAACAGCGGGACTCTCTAAGGAACACACGCCAGACGAAAGCCAACATTTGGGCCTTTCTTTAGGAAACCTTCTGACCGTATATAGAAATCGGAGACCTATGAGATGACGAACCAAGTTTTGATATTTGACACAACCTTAAGAGACGGCGAACAATCTCCAGGCGCCACGATGAATCAACATGAAAAATTACAACTGGCCAGACAGCTCGAAAGACTAGGTGTTGACACGATAGAAGCCGGATTTCCGGCAAGCTCGGAAGGAGACAAGGAAGCAGTAGCGCGTATTGCCTCAGAGATAAGAAATTCAAGAATTGTGGGGCTTGCTCGTTCAGTCGCTGAAGATATAGAAACAGCTTGGTCCACTGTGGAGAAGGCCAATAAACCTGGCATACACACATTTATCGCTACCAGCGACATTCACATGAAGCATAAACTTCGAATGTCCCGGACAGAAGTTGTGGATCGAGCTGGTCAAGCGGTCAGGTTAGCTAGATCGCTTTGTGATTGGGTGGAATTTTCATGCGAGGACGCGACCAGAAGTGACAGAAATTTCCTCACTGAAGTGATAGAAACAGCCATAAAAGAAGGCGCCGAGACGATAAACATTCCAGACACAGTGGGTTATTCGTATCCTTCAGAAATTTCGGAACTTATTAGATTTTTAAGAGGCAATGTAAAAGGAATTGAAAACGTAATCTTATCTATTCATTGCCACGATGACCTGGGGCTTGCTGTCGCAAATTCATTGGCTGCTGTAGAGGCTGGGGTTCGCCAGGTTGAGTGCACTATAAATGGTATTGGTGAACGAGCCGGAAACGCGTCCCTTGAAGAAATTGTCATGGCTATTAAGACAAGACAAGACCATTTCAACCTTACAACCAGCATTTTCACGGAACAGATATTTCATACAAGTCGTTTAGTAACAGCAATTACTGGGATTCCTGTTCAACCGAACAAAGCGATTGTTGGAGCGAACGCATTCGCGCACGAGTCCGGTATACATCAGGATGGAGTCATAAAAGAACGTTCAACCTATGAAATTATGGACCCGGAATCCATTGGTATTTCAAAATCTTCTCTTGTATTGGGTAAACATTCTGGAAGACACGCGTTTCGGGAGAGATTGCAAGCTTTAGGTTACTATCTTACCGAGGATGAAATAAATCTCACATTCAAACGATTCAAAGATATGGCTGACAGGAAGAAAACAATTTATGACGAGGACCTGGAAGCGATCGTAGCCGAAGAGGTGCTTCGCACCGCAGAGACCTACAAATTGTTATCAGTAACGATGATGGGTGGCTCAGATGTCGTGCCCACAGCGACTGTTCGAATGATGGTAGACGGGGAAGAATGTCATGGGGCGGAATTGGGAAATGGTTCTGTTGACGCGACGTACAATGCGATTCTCAAACTAACAGGTCGTAGACCAAAGTTGTTGCGTTTTGCGATCAGTGCTATTACGGGAGGGACGGATGCTCTTGGAGAGGCATCGATAAGGTTGGAGGAAGACGGCAATGTGGCGGTGGGAAAAGGGGCGCATGAAGATATAATTGTAGCCTCAGCAAAAGCAATGGTAAACGCTTTGAATCGTTTAGCTTACATGTCAAGAAGTCCTCATTCTGGGATTAGGCTTTAAAAATTAGCATGCTGGCCGCGTCATTTTCAGTAAATCGTGCTATCTCGTTTAAATTACAAAAAAAATATTGCTTTGGCGCGGCCTCTGCTACATAATACAAATGCTTACCCATCAAAACCCTTTCCTAGGGAAAAGCTAAATATCGGGCAGTTTTGGACCGTAGAAAAAAATATCTCAATCATAGAGAGGAGTCTGAAGTATGACAGGTGAACACTTCGAGGAAAAGGAGAGGTTTGACGGTCAGAAGGTTAAGATATTGATGCC
>JACWAG010000119.1 GCA_014874425.1 Syntrophaceae bacterium
AAAGCCACAGAAAGCATAACATTGATGGAGCCGATGCTGCCTCCGGATGGTGAGAGCAGACTCGAAGACCTCGCCATTGATGTGGCAACAAAGGCCAGTGGATTAGCGAGCCAATTGCCCATGGCTGTGCGACAGGGCATGGGCGGCCTTGTCCGGTCAATGAACTGTTATTACTCCAACCTCATAGAAGGACATGATACACACCCCCGCGACATTGACCGTGCCCTGTCTTATGCCGACTATTCGACTGATGCGCAGAAGAGGGCGCTTCAACACGAAGCCGTTGCCCATATAGAAGTTCAGCGACTCATCGATCATCACGAAGATTTACAGGTTGAGACGACGAGCGTTGATTACCTTCTCTGGCTGCACCGTGAGTTTTGCCAACGCCTGCCAGAAGAATTGCTTTGGGTTCAGAATCCAGACACCGGCGAACGGCTGCGCATGATACCTGGTGAACTGAGAACAGGAAGGGTCCAAGTTGGCGGACATATTCCTCCAGACGCCGAAGGGCTGCCTCGTTTTATGAATCGGTTTGCCGCTGCTTATGATAGAAAAAGATTGTCGAAAGTGCGCCAGATCGTAGCTCTTGGGGCGGCGCATCATCGCTTGCTTTGGATACATCCCTTTTTTGATGGCAACGGACGGGTTGCGCGCCTTATGTCCCACGCATCTCTTCAACGGTGCGGGGTAGGGAGTAGCCTTTGGTCGGCCGCAAGAGGTTTGGCGCGGAATGTCAAAGAGTATAAAGCCCTTCTCATGGCCGCCGATGAGCCACGACGCGGAGACCTCGACGGACGTGGAACTCTATCCACACAGGCTTTGATAAAGTTTTGTGAATTTTTCCTGGCCATCTGTATCGACCAGATTGATTTTATGGCCTCATTGCTGGAGCCGAGCGACCTTCTGCGCCGAATGCGCCTTCATATCGAAGAGGAAGTGCAGACAGGGAACCTGCACAAAGGTTCATTCCCGTTACTACGCGAAGCTCTACTGGCTGAGGAGGTCCCGCGTGGCCGCGCTGGAGAGATCACCGGCTATGGCGAGCGCATGGCGCGAAACGTCGTCTCTGACCTCCTTAAAAAGGGGTACCTGAAATCCGATACCACCCGCAGCCCGCTTGTCCTCTCGTTCCCCATTGACGCAGTTGAACGATGGTTTCCAAGGTTGTACCCGTTAACATAGTTATAAGTGTCAGATGTCTGAGAGGGAATTCTCACGTTCATTATATTAGCCAACAGTTGCGCCAACCTCCACACACGATGTTCTTTCACGATTATTCTGAGCCCAATGTCGGATACCCCTGTATGAAAACTCGATCACTCTTCTCAGCCGCGACATGACAGTTCTTACAGTCCGCCTTGTAACTCTTGGCGACATTAGTCTTGGGGTTGTCCGCGTTGAACAGCGCCCAACCCCAGCCCTTGGCCCAAAGCGGATTTCCGTCAAAACGGCCCTTCGCGTCCTTGACCATAACAAACCAGCGCACCGGACTTGAGCCCCATACTACCGGATGGCCAGTAACAAGTTCTCCCGACTCCAGCTTAAGAATCTCTTTTACCAGCGTCGCTCCGTCGGGGAATTTACCGGTTTTCCGATATTGCTCCACCGTTTTCCGCTCTGTATACACGTTATGAAGCCCTTTCGACGATCGATCGTCCACCACCGCCCACGATCCAAGATGAACGAACCGGGTCCGGAAATCCTTGGGCAGACTGATGTGTCCCATGGCGTCAACATAAGGCGAGAAGCCCTCTGCCTCGCTGGCGTTACCATTGAAGCTTGTGCCGAGGACTGCGCCGATAAGTAAAGCGACCGACGTGACGCCAACGATCGAAACTCGTTTCATGGTGATAATCCTTTTCATTTATAGGGGATAAGTTTTCTGGAGGTCATGTCAGGAATTCCTTTCACAAAGGAAAATGTGTTTATTGGGCTTTTATTGTGTTGTCTACATTTTGTCCATCATCTATCGTCGTCAACTCCTCGACACGTTTCTGTCTGACGAGCCGGGAGTAAACACTGGTAAAGATAATGCCCATGGCTACAATCAAATATTCCAACATTCTGAAAGGCCATTCGCTCGCGGCAGGGTAGTTGAGACGGACGACATTGACCGAGGTATTTGCCAAAAAAACAAATGACCACGCCGATGTGCTTACAAAGCAACTTCGAACAAAGGAAGAAGAATTCCAAAATTCTCTCGGAATGTGTTCTCTTGCGTAATCTTCTGTAAACGGCCGTCCAAGGAGCATCGAAAGTTGAGTTGTCAGAAAGAGAGTTCCAGAGGCTAGGACACCAAGATGATGGATGACCCACATGTTCTTGAGCCAGACAACTGTGACCAGAGCAAAAGAAAAGAATACATATCCAGCCCACAGGATTGCTCCCTTGTGAAGTCTGGTGATGGCCATGACAATGACCAAAGCTGCGGCCACGAAAAGAGCAATATGGAGCCGAAGTATAGAAGGGCCTGAGATGAACCAAAATGCGAGCCACGGAGCAAAAGCCAAAATAAGTTTAACCACTTCCATTATTGTCTTGTCCCTCTGCATCAAACATTAGCTCTGTGCATTAACAGAAATCAATAACTTTTGTCTCTGGAAATGTCGGAAACAGTACACAATATTGTATGAAATTTGGTAATTGTCCTATGAATATGTTCTCACAACCTATATTATTACGAACATGATCGGGTCACGCAATTGTGATTGGTAAGATTGCTTTTCGACAGAATCGCGTTACTATTTTAAGATGACATATTGGTGTAAAGGAGTTCTCTATGAAAACTCAACGAATTCTTGGTCTTTTCATCGGCTTCATTATGTTGCTGATGACTGTTGTTGCTTTCGCCGCTGGCGACAGTTGGGTGGTGATCAAGGACAAAGACAATGTCTGCAAGGTCGTCAAGTCTCAAGAAAAGATAGCCAACACTATAGCCGGACCATTTACTGGTAAAGAGGTGGCGGAGCAAGCGCTAGCCAAAGCCTGTCCGAAAAGCACAGTTGAAAAACTGAGAGAGAAGGCCGCAGCAGGAATCGAAAAAGCGAAAGCTGAGGCGGAAAAGCTGAAAGAAAAAGCCGCCCCCAGCATCGAGAAGGCCAAAGTCGAGGCTGAGAAGTTAAAGGAAAAGGCTGAGGAAGGTATCGACAAGGCAGGGGAAATCATAAAAGACCACCTTCCGAAAAAATAGAATTTATTTGTCAGGGGGAGCGATTATGCCTTTCTAATAGAGGCTGTGTCCCCCTGTCTACTATTTTTCTGGTATCGTGAGCAGTCTCATGACCTGATGCGTTTTTTCATCGAGGCCGGCCTGTCTGCCTATCATGATCCTCTGAGCGGCCGGTGGGCCGGCGCCGTGCATGGACTCCACGAGATAACCTACCGCTCCCGCTCCAAT
>JACWAG010000120.1 GCA_014874425.1 Syntrophaceae bacterium
AAACCGGGGACTTCCGCATCTTGAACAAGCTAGTCGGCCATAAGCAGGTGAGAATGCTGTTCGAGGGAAAAAAGCAATCCTGAATCACTGAGTATCATTTCAGCGGAGAATGTTAGTATCGATCTCAGGTTGGCTTTCGGGGACGGACAAGTACGCAGCCTCACTGAAGTGAACAACATACAATTGGGATGCCGGGCACCATCGGCCATGAGCCATAAACCATCGTGTTGCATGGCGCTATCATGGCTGTAAACGTCCTGAACAGCGAACGCGCGGTACAGATGAGCATTTTCGTAGTGCGCGCTTTCATCAAGCCCAGGCAAGACTTTACAACAAACGGAGCTTTCATGGATAAGCTCGATCAGCTGGAAAAGGAATTGATCGCTCGTTTAGATATTCATGAGAAAGCTATCGTGTATGTACTCGGGGAATTGAAAAGACTGATGGAACCACCTCCATTGGCTGTGCTCAAGCGTCAACCGATCGGGTTCAGGAGGGAAGAGAAATGATAACCGCGCCTCCACTCGCTCTTTACTTTGCCCGGAGTTTACCCCGTTCGACTCAGCTGCTGGGGCGCGATGTGCCATGCTCCATGCCGAAAAAGTTGAACCTCATGCCACGGTGCGTTAACTTCGTGACAGATGACCAATGTTAGTTAGGGGGTCATCAGGGCGAGTGTTTGTATATGGACACAATATTGCGGCAGAAGATGGGCATACACAACCATTATCACGGGGTAACGCGAAATCGCGGCTTGAGAGATAATGAATAAGACCTTAAGTCACAAACCCATCAAATTACGCATTGCAGATAGAAAACGGGTAACGTCTTCTGGAATCTAGGGGGGAGTTAGGAGACGAAACGTAATGAAATCCGAGGAATTGAAAGAACTAATTTCCTTTGGCCGTGAGCAACTCGGCGTTGAGTTTAAAGGACCTGGCAGTCGGGATGATAGGAAATTTTTCGCTTTGATTGCCAAGGCGATGATTGGCATGGCTAATCGTCGAGATGGTGGTAAGATAATCATCGGAGTGTGCGAAGATACGAACAAGAAGCTCATCCCTGACGGACTCTCCAAGAAACAGCTTGCAACGTGGAAATACGATGATATCGCAAACTCAATAGATGAATATGCTGACCCTTCTCTCCATTTTGAGCTGAGTCAGCCCACATTCATGGACAATCAATTTGTGGTTATTGAGGTTAACGAATTTGAGGACATCCCAATACTATGCAAGAAAACCTATGATGATACTCTAAGAAAAGGAGCCTGCTATGTCAGGCCCCGTCGTAAACCTGAAACCACTGAAATTCCAAGTCAATCCGATATGAGGGACCTGCTCAGTCTGGCCGTCGAAAAGGGATTACGAAAGTTCTTGGCTCAAGCTAGTAAGGCAGGATTAATTCCTCCAGAGAGACAATTCCGCGATGATACCGATGAATTCAATCTCCAGGTACAAGACTTTTTAGGTAAGTTATGATTTCTAATTTGATCGAGAAGATACGATCCCGGGGCTATTGGGAAATCATAATTAGACCCACAAAATTTAGTAAGGCGGCAATTAATGACATTACTAGACTTTTTCCACTGATAGAGAAAACGGCTGTGCAAATCAGGGGATGGGATTTCCCACATGTTGATATCCACAATCAACCTGTGTACGGAGGAGATTGGGTTCAGCAGGAAATAGAATGGGAGCACCATCTGGCCTCTTGGAGATTTTATCAGAGCGGCCTGTTCATCCAAACCTCTGGCTTCTGGGTGGATTGGCGCGACCAATCCAATTTCTGGCCTGCCGATTCTGGATGGCAGCCACAAACGCGCCTAGGCGTCGCGGATTCTCTATTTGTATTTCGTGAAGTGTTTGAGTTCGCGGCCCGGCTTTCTCTAAGTGAAGCAGGAGGTGATTCCATCTTCATCTCGTTAAAGGCCTGCAACATAAATGGGAGGAAGCTCTACATAGACGAAGATCCAACTTTCGAACTCTTTCAGCAGTATCCGGCTTCAATCTCTGAATACCCATACACAAAGGAGATAGCAAAATCTGACCTCGTGGCCACTTTAGAAGAACAAGGTATATTAGGTGCTGCGGAGCTCTTCAAAAGATTCGGCTGGAACCCGAACCTTACAACGCTCAACGGCTTAATGAATCACATTTTGCGTAGATGAAAATTTCAAGTCAGGGTTTGCCTCAATTAGCGGAACAGGAAGACCGATTACATATGGTTACGTTATGTGTCACTGTCCTGAATAGCAGGCTAACCACAGAATCCAAGTATTCGGTGAAAAGCGAACTGAAACCCTGCGAAGCACCATTGGTAGCAAAAAGAAGGAGCGTGTAAGTTGGGCCATCAAAGACTCGGTCGGTTACCAATGCATAAAAGTTGGCTGGGAGTAATTAAGACTCTTAGTTCTGATGAGGGTGTTGCCGCAGCCGTTGCGGTAGCTGCGGCAAGAGCTAGTGAGGAAGCACTCCTACAAAGCGCCGATGACTCCGGGGTGTGGTATCCATTCTGGGTAATCACTCAACTAGTCGCCACAGCTCGAGACTCGCAATCCTTCGGAGCGTTGCTCAATCAGCTTAACATATCCAAGGATCAACGCAGCACCGCTTTGGACTTAGTGTCCGCACTTGTTCGTCACGTCGAAGATGAGGCACAAAAAGGACCCACTC
>JACWAG010000121.1 GCA_014874425.1 Syntrophaceae bacterium
GCAGCCTTGTCGGTTTCAGAACCTCTGTAAACTACAAGGACCCTGTGGATTTCCCGGAACTGTCGAACAATCAGTACTGGCTGTTCAGCATTATGCAAGATCTTGGCGTGTACCGCTCCTAACAGAAAACCTCTCAAATATGATTGTTCATGGGAGCCCAAAACAATCATGTCATACTTTTCTGACTCCGCCGTGTTAAGTATTTCTTCAGCAGGATCACCTTCCTCAATAACCAGTCTGCATGGGATCTTGGCGGAAAGGCAGGATTTGCAGGCGTCTTCAAACTGCCTTCTGACCTCTTTTACATCTCCTTCAATCTCACCTTCAAGCCCACCCTTGGAAAGGAAAGGAGCGTAGCCTTCAGCCACTATGTCGGCTAGGTCCGGTTTTACATGTATCGCGTCTACTACCGCATTTTGGTTCTCTAGCAAATGGCATGTGAATTCGAGACCTATGTAAGTTTCGGGGTTCTTATCTACAGCCACCAGGACTTTCATGTTTCAATCCTCCTTGGGCAAGACCGGTTTGAGTTTCACGGTGAAACTTATGAAACGGAGTGGTCCAGTCTATTGCGCTATCTCATCACTAGAACGGTCGTCGGACATTTACTGACAAATCGCCCCACCCAACCTCGGGAAAAGAAACGGCTCAGTAGCGATTTCTTGCCCAACCACAAAGCAAGAAGGTCCTGTTTGATTTCCTGGGCTATCAATTGTTCAAAACCGGAGATGTCCATTAAACGAGTATTGATTTCAACTTGCCTATCGCTGTAATAATCTCCGATTTCAATGAGCCGGGTGTATACGGATTTCTCCATGTCACCATTTTGGCTTAAACCGATCAGGTCTAACCGCGCGTTGTGGATCGTGATCATCTGATTAATCATTTCAAGTGATTCCTGACTTATATAGCCTTGATCAAGACAGGCCACAATTCGTGTTACCGGTTGCTGCTCTTTGACAAGAAGCACTGAGCAATCAGCGTCATCCACAACCTGTTGAGGGGCGGGAAGAGAATTCGCCCATTCGCATTTTTCGCCTTTTGCGCAACCAAGAACGATGAGATCACTACCATCCTCTTGAGATTCTGATAAAATCTCCCGTGCAGGGGCCCCAGACCTCAACCGAACCTTAAAATCCTTTTTGCGACCCGTAAGGACTTTCATTTCTTCAACAACGCCGTTTTTCACAGGAACCCATTCATATTTGCCTTCTCCCAGTATATATGGGGAATCCTCACGGCTCCAACTATTGAGGAACGTATCTCGATATCCTCTCAAGGCTCTCCCTACCGGGGCGTCTTCAGCCGGGTTTGTAGCCTGACCTACTCCCAGCAAGGTTACATCCGCCCATGTGTTCATGGCCAATTTAATGGTTTCTTTAAGAGCATATTCGCTATACGGATGTTCATCTCCGGCAAATAGAATTCTCATGGCGTTCTCTCTCCTTAAGCTCTTAATAAAATGCTATCAGAGAGGCCGTTTTGACCAAACTGAGCCATTCCAGCTCAACACTGTCTTTTCGGACTGCTCTGTCTAATCCTATTGCTACCAAACCATAGTCTTTTATATCGTCTTCCCCGGGTTTGGAGAAAACTTCCGGATCAATTTGTTTCTGTTCAACAATGCACCCATCCTTCTCCAAGATGCTCTTTGACTCCAAGACCTTTTCCTTGAGACCCGTTTCTCCAGACGTAGTCACATGATCCGCGAGATAAGCTAAAACCAGTGGCACAGATGATCCTTTCCAAATTTTTTCAAATGTCCTTGTTAAAATGTCGGTTCCTGCTATGTCCATACATAATAGCAGAACTTGCGTCATTTTCCTGAGAGATTGGACAAGAATTAAGGGACATGTTAACCGCTGATAAAACTTGGTGTGAGCCAACCTGTAAAGTTCCGCATGGCTCCAAGCAAAGTCGGACCCTTCTACGTACAGATCGAACAGGCCCTCTTGAACGACTATACCTACTTCTGAATGACGATCGCCATATATTACACTAGGATCATAAAGTTTGGGACAAAAATCCATTTCCGGGGCGATCATTTTAGATATCTCTTCTTTTCCCTTTTCGACCATTTCCCGTTCCCACGTTCGGCTCGCCCAGCCTGCGCCTCGAGAAGAATCTGGGGAAAGTGACTCTTTAACATAAATGGGATGGATTTCCATATCAATGGATCCTCCTAGTTGACACGCAAAACGGAGAGCCAAGCTGGAAGCAAGATCCACTTCAATTGACACCAAAGTCTTAATCACGTCTTAGTCCTCCCTGATGGGGATAAAAAGCCTTAAACGAAGAACCTCCGAGTTGTCTATGACAATCCTGGTCTATTCTCCCCGAATTTTTGCTTCGGCTCGAGACACCACTTCTTGAATTTCACTCAATTTGAATGGCTTCGCAATAAAGTCAAACACACCCTTATGAAAGGATTCTTTGGCCGTTTCCATTGTCGCAAAGCCCGTTATTACTATGACTTCCGTCTTGGGTGAGAGCTGTTTAGCTTCGGTTAGAAGCTGCATTCCGTCAACACCCTTCATTTTTAGGTCAGTAATGATGATGTCATAGTTCACATTCTTGATTTGTTCCATTGCGTCCGAGCTTTGGGTGAAGGTATCGACCTCGTAACCCTGCTTTTCAAGAGCGGGCTTCAATCGTTTACAAACGATCGGTTCATCGTCCAAGACCATAATCTTTAATTTGTTCATCTTTTCCTCCTCCCGGCAGGGACTTTGTGAGATTCGCATACCGGTTTAAAAACTGCTCGACAAACTGATCAACATCCTGGTCGCTTTTCAACTGTATGTCCAGTTGTCTGCTAAAACCAATTAGGGCCCCTATAACGTGGAGACGGCTTTTAATCTCTTCTTTCGGAAGATCCAAAAGCCTGGCGACTACAAGATCACCCTTTATCAAAACGTTAAAGTGATAGTTGGAAAGTATCTGCGAGAGCACTTGGGCCCTTCTGGACCGGCGAGTCAGATCGGTAACTCCGCCGACAAACCTGAAATAAATGTGATTACGCTGCGCCTGTTCATACATGGTGGCGTCAATCAAGTTAAAATGGTACCCAAGTCTCAAGTGGAGATTCATGTACAGCTCGTTGACTACAGCCAAATTGAATCCAGCGTTGACGGCTCCACCGCCTGCAGCGTCCCAATTCCTGGTGAGGCTGGACATTAAGCCTTTGAAATCTATCTCAACCGGTCTAGTGCTCCAGGAGTCCGGGTAAGAAACTCCTTCCCATAAGGCCCTTAGGGGTAATGACCGAACCTGTTCAATCTTTACTTTGTTTCCAGAAAGTTCCGGATCGATCCCGCCACCCAAATCAAGGATCCTTAAATCCAGTGGCACATCACTCTCCAATGTCCAAACCTTCGCCCCCTTAAAATGTGTAAGCGAACCTGGGATTTCCATTAGCTCCTGGACCGATTTTTCATGTATGAAACGGATCATGTCATGAACCGAAACGCAATTACCTGGCGTAAAATCAGAAGCGTAAGGATCGATTAGATGAAGCGACGCTATTCTTTTGAGCAATCTTCTTAAAAGACGGAATTCCGGGGACTCTTCGAAAACCATCGACTGGACCCGTTCGAAGTTGATTAGTTCGTCAACCTTCCCTGAATAAACAGTTCGATGGTGTGTATCCAGAGTAATTTCCATGCCATTTTGAAGGACCTCAGTGGCATTGTCTATTCCTAAAAGAGCAGGGACACGAAATTCCCTTGCAATAGTGGCGAGGTGACCAGCGACCGAACCCTTTTCAGCAATAATTGCAGTAGCTATTGGAACAATCTGAGCCAGCCATGGCGCAGTATATTTTGTGACTAGTACCGACCCCTCAGGGAAAACGGACATATCCCCATGATTGTTTACTATGTAAACTCGGCCCGATCCCACTCCCGCATGAGCTACCACGCCCCGATTCTCAATCAGGATCGGATAAGTCGAAAATTGTTCTCGTATGTTTCCATCAGTTTCTGCCTGTTCCGGGCTTATCGCAAGTTTTCTACACTGAAGAATCCAGATGTGATCCGCCGAATCTATCGCCCACTCGATTTCCTGTGGACGCTTGAAATACCTTTCGAGAGCCATGGCCCATTTTGCCAAAGAATTGACAGCGCTCTCGGAAATGGACGATTTGCTTTGTATGTCTTCAGGTAAGATTGCCTCTTCTTCGCCACCTCTGGAAGCGGCCCTGACAAATGACTCCTTTTTTGCGATTCGTTTAAAGACGATCTTGTGAGGATAAGCTCGATCAACAATGTATCGGTCCGAAGAATCCCTCCCTTCAACTACAGTCCTACCCAAACCAAATGCGGCATAAATCGCAAGACAATTGGGTTGCGAAGATTCGAGCGACAATGTCTGGATGACTCCACTTGCACGACTATCAATCATCTCCTGGCACAGAACGGCCATTGCCGCTTCCTCGCCGATCATACCCATTTGCCGCCGGTAAGTAAGCGCCTCTGGAGAATAAAGACTCGCAAGGACCTGCTTGTAAGCATCAGGGATTTGGGTCGCGGGAGCATTTAGGACGCTTTCATGCAGCCCGGCAAATGACAAATCTCCATCTTCGCCATATGCGCTACTTCGTATGGCCCAAAACTCATTGTCAGTCTTCGTATTGTCTCGAATTTGTCGAGAAATATCCTGTGGGACAATACCGGCTAATATGCTGTATCTAATTTGACCTGAAGATTTTTCCAAAGTCTCCTTGCCCAACATCCAAAGTTCAAGCCAGGAATGAATTCGTTCCTCGAGGTCATTGTATTCCACAAAACGATTATACGCCCGGTTAGTGATCACAAATCCTGAAGGGGCCGGAATTCCCAGTTTATGAATGATTTCACCCAAGGCGTTAGCCTTCCCACCTGTCAACTCGGGAGTATCCAGAGGCATTTCTGTGAGGGATATAACATACGGGGCGTTTGACAACGCAAGTCGCCCCCTGAGTTCCATCTCAATAGGGGAAAAGACTCGATCAAGAGTTGAATATAGCTCGTAATAACGCTCCGATGAAATCAAATTGAGACCCTTGACCATTCGTAATAGCAAGTCTTGTAACTCTGAGATTGAATCGACCAAATATTTTCGATCGAATATGTAATCTCCCCCAGACTTCTCTCCAAGATCGGCAATGAGTTCCATCGCTTCCTGCTGGTTCTGGAGCAAGGTCTGGAACTGTTCGAATACCTGCTGGAAAGCGATCTTTTCTCGCTTTCGAGGAAACAGTCTCTTTATTGATTTTTTTATTCGAGACCACACTCGAGACAGCTCCTTCGCTCCAACAAGCTTCTAGAGGTTAGCACACCTCTCGATTCATCGAACCCCTAGTGTGCGCCTTTGCCTCCAAAAACAAACCCCATCAGGAAACCAAATACAATTGCTATTATTACCGCTAGAGAACCGTAAAACAAAGCGTGTTCAAAGGCCAGAGATGAAAGGAGCTTTGGCAAACCCTTCATTTCTACCGTAAACTCTGTAATTTCCTGTTCCAACAACTTGTTATCCTTGACAACGGAAAGAATGACCTCATAAGTGCCTGGGGTAATATTGCAGGGAAGATCTATTTTAGCCTCAATTTTCTCACCTTCAGTCCCTGTTCCCTTAACTTTTATTGCTCCTGGGAAAATCCCATAGAGACCTTGAGTTTCCTTGAGCTTTAAGAATTGCTCAAAAAGTATGTCGCTTCCCGTCTTCGGCAACTGGCCTGAAAAACTAATTACCTTCTTCAGTGCTGCGTATCCAAAATCCGGCCCAATGTCCTTTTTTAGCGAATCACCTGTTTCACTGGTCAGCATCAGATACATTGACGGCGCCGCCTGTACTTTCACCTCTCCGATGTTCATCCAGAGACCACCTCTGCGACCCTTGCGCAACAGTTCCTGTGCATGAGATTCGCCTTTGATTTCGATAATATACAGACTTTGAGGCGGAACTGTAGCTGTTATCGTCATCGGAGCGCCTTGGAAAAACTCGCGGATATGAATCTCCGATGGATTTAGTTTAAGATCCCGAGATGTGGCCAAAACCACGGAACATGAAAGACTCATTGTGAAAAGAGCCAATATTGAAACAAACACAAACCGGACACCATTTCGAGTGTTCATCTAGTGTCCTCCCTTGTATGCAAGCATAACAGAAGGTGAAAGAAGCAACCCAAAAAGCATCTGGACCATCACAAGCAACACAACGGAGGCCAGAATTATTTTCAATTGGTCACCCTTGAGCCTTCTGCTCAAACGAGCGCCGAATTGCGCGCCGATAGTCGAACCCAACAACAAGAGTATGGCAAGAATCAAATCAACCGTGTGGTTCTCGACAGCCTGCAAAACTGTAACGTTCACACAAGTAAACAGGATCTGAAACAGACTTGTTCCCACAACTACGTGCATGGGCATACGGAGCATGTAAACCATGATCGGAACCATTATGAAACCACCGCCGACACCCATGATTGCCGCCAGGACCCCGACGAAAACCCCAAGAATGAAAGGTAGGAAAATCGACAGCGTTACGCCGGACTTCGTAAACTTCATCTGAAACGGTAGCGCCTGAACAGTTCGAACATAAAGTGAGGGCTTTGAAGGCTCCACCTTTTTCTCGGCCATAGAAGCCTTACGAAGACTCTGAAGACTCTCCATGAACATATAAGAGCCCACCACGCCAAGCATTACTACATAGGTTATTTTGATGACAAAGTCGGCATTGCCCATGCTTCGCAGAATATGAATCAGTTGAACCCCCAAGGCGCCGCCAACAATACCGCCGATCAAAAGCAAAAAACCCATTTTAAAATCTACATTGCCCATACGATAGTGGGCATATGTAGCGGAAGTTGACGCGGCAACGATCTGATTAGAATCAGACGCTGCTGCAACTAGTGGCGGAATACCGGCCATTATGAGAAGTGGGGTCATAAGGAAACCACCCCCGACCCCGAAGAGTCCGGAAAGGAAACCTACAACTCCTCCAAGACCGAGTAACAAAAAAATGTTTACACTCGCGCCGGCTATCGGCAGATAAATATTCCAACTCATGATCAGATCTCCCTTTATGGGTCTTCAAAACCTAGATCGGGCACTCGAGTAACATGCCCAGCCTTTTGAACAAGAAGAATTTCCCCCTCAAATTTCTGACGAAGTAACTTTAGGTCCTCGACGAAGGCCGAATTGTCCGCGGCGTCGAATTCTTCGGGAGCGGCCATAACTATGAACTGGACAGAAGGATTAAAAGATGCGAACTTTGTGATCTCCTCAAAGAAATTACCTGAGGCGAAGAAAATCTCTATTGCGACACCATTCTGTTGACTTTGATCAACAAGTTTATCAAACCAACCATTTAGATTATCATCGATATCGCTTGCCAAGACTGTCGCCCGCCCGTGTCGTTTGCCCTGTTTTGGAGTCGAGACAACCATAAGGACGATCGCCCCCTGTGTCCTCGCAGCTAATTGTATGGCGTACAAGGGGGACGAATCAGTTATTGAATTTAGATCCACTGCGGCAAGAACCTTCTTACCCATTGGAAACATCTCCTCAGTTGCGGTCAATTAAAGCAATAAAGATGCCAAACCAGAACCGACAATTAAAACAGACACATGTTATCTAGTCGCAAAATCGACCAAATACAATCGCGTTTCAAAATGGAAACATATTAAGAAGTAAAAAGGTTTAAACCATAAATGAAGCCGCTTGAGAAATGTTTCAAAATGGTATTTGGCGGCGTATATGGAATCTTTATATTGTCATTCGTTACGATATAGGCAAAAAGATGACAGAAATAGAGCACTCAGGACTGTGAGAGACCATATTTTTTAAGTTTTCTCCACAAGGTCGTGCGAGGCAAATTTAATATCTTGGCGGTTCGACCGAGATTATGATCCGTAAATTTGAGTACACGCTTTATGTAGTCCCGCTCCTGTTCTTCGTAAGTCAGCCACTTTCCATATTGTGTTACTGAATATTCCCTCAAATCCGGAGGAAGATCGTTTAACGTGATGGATTCACTTTCAGCCAAAGCAACAGCCCTTTCTACAATGTTTTCGAGTTCTCTGACATTTCCCGGATAACTGTACGAAAGAAGAATTTGCCGGGCGATCTGTTCCATATTGGAGATTTTCTTTGAGAATTTTGTTGAGTACTTTTGGGTAAAGAAATCTATTAGCAGAGGCAAATCTTCTTTGCGATCCATTAAACCAGGAAGATTGATTTGCACTACGTTCAATCTGAAATAGAGGTCTTCTCGGAACCTCACTTCCTGAACAGCTTTTTTGAGGTCTTTGTTAGTAGCGGCAATGAAACGTAAATCCAACTGAATGGGTTTGTTCGCGCCCACGCGCATGATCTGTTTTTCCTGGATGACGCGTAGAAGCTTGCCCTGCATGGACAGCGGCATGTCCGCTATTTCATCCATGAACGCTGTTCCCCCGGATGCAGTTTCCAGAATGCCTATTTTAGTCGCGGTAGCCCCGGTAAACGCCCCACGTTGGTATCCGAAAAGTTCACTAGCGATCAATTCTTCGGTGAAACCACCGCAATTAAAGGCTACAAAAGCCCTATCCTTTCGTCGGCTCTGACGATGGATTGATCTAGCGACAAGTTCTTTGCCGGTCCCGCTCTCTCCCTGGATTAAAACATTACAATCCAGAGGAGCCACCTTCTCTATTAGTCTGAAAACCTCTTTCATTGGCGAACTGACACCAATCATCGCCCCCCATCCATCTACAGGGCTGAGAACGGTTTTCAGCGCTCGGTTTTCATCCAAAAGACGCTTGCGATCATAAACCTTCGAAGCAAGGTGTCTTATTTCGTCGAGCTTGAGGGGCTTGGCCACATAATAAAAAGCGCCTTGTCTGACGGAGTCAATTACTGATTCTATTGACGAATAACCCGTCATTAGAATTATTTCCATCTCCGGGAATTTCGGTTTAGCGTGCTTTAAAACCTCCAGGCCGCTAATTCCAGGTAAGGAAATGTCCAGAAACGCCAGATCGACAGGAGAATGTTCCAGAGCGTTAAGGAATTCTTCTCCGGATCCATACGTTTCGACGGTATAGCCCTCTTTAGTCAGCGCTTTATGGAGACGAGAGCGAACAATCTCCTCGTCGTCGATTACTGCAATACGCATTTAGGTGTCAGCCTCACACGGATAAAGTCTTTTTCTTTTCTGTAGGTAACGTCACCAGGAAAGTGGCTCCTTCACCTTTTTGACTGTGCGCCTCAATAGCGCCGCCATGTTTTTGGAGAATTCCATACGTGACGGACAGACCGAGACCAGTGCCTTTACCTACCTCCTTTGTTGTGAAGAATGGGTCAAAAATGTGGTGTATGTCCTCGGGGTCAATGCCTTCACCAGTGTCAGTTATGGAAATTCTGACTGCTTGTCCTGCGTCCAGTACGGTACCTTTAACAATCAGATTTCCACCATGAGGCATTGCCTGGATTGAATTTATGAAAAGATTCAGGAACACCTGCTGCAAACTTTTGTAATCCCCACAAACATTAGGAAGATCCGCCGGAAGGTCCACAGTCTGTTCAACCCCTGAGAGCAACAATTGGTTTCTTACAAGCTTTAAAGTATCACCAATTACGGAGGAAATTGACGTAGAAATCATCTCAGGTTTTTCCGATCTTGAAAAATCCAGTAAGTTCCTGATTATTTCAGACGCCCGCTCGGATTGAATGATAATGTCCTGGATCATTCCGAGCGCTTCTTGCTCCTCAATACTCCCAAAATCTTCTTTGAGGGCTTCAGCGGTCAGAACAATGTTGTTGACAGGGTTGTTCAGCTCATGGGCAATGCCGGATGTGAAAGTCCCAATAGCGGAAATCTTCCTGGCTTGCACAAGCTGCTCCTGACGTTCCTCAAGTTCGTTAATCATCCTGTTGAACGCTTTGAATAGTGGGGCAAATTCTTCAGAATGACGCTCATCTTCCGGAATTGGAGTAAAATCCCCCATTGCTATTTTTTCCATAGCTTGTTGCATGCGAACTAGAGGGGTAGTAAATAGTCGCGATATGTAAAAGGCCACGGCTATCCCGATTATGACGAAAAAGGCCAAAGCGGCTATGAACAAATATAGGGCCCGGCGAAAGAGATGGTCGATTCTATCCCTTTCTTCTTTGGCCCAAGTGCCTGCAACGTCGAGCAAAGATTGCGCTATGATTCTGAGTGATTCCTCCGGCGCTGTGAAATCCATCTGTTCAATTGGCCTGGTTTCTTTGGAGATGTTTGCCTGGAGTTCTGACAGTGTTTTTTTGTAACAGAGAAGAGTTTGATAGAAGACGGGTTCTTTTTTGTCCTTTGATAGATTTCGGATGGCGGGTTCATGTCTTAGATAGAGCGCTTCCACCCTGTCAACATGAATTAGCGCCTCATGTAAACTCGCTGGTTGCTTGTAAAGAAAAAAGTTTTTCTCAAAACGACGGACTTCTAGCAGATTGTTCACGAGATCATCCGCGACCTCAACCAAACGTAACCGTCTCCCTATCTCCCTCTGCGACTCAAAGCTAAAAATTGCGAACAATAATACCGAAAGGAAACAGAAAATAAAGGCTAGAATAATTTTGCGACGGATCTTGAAACTGGCCTTTTTCATGCCACGACCCTTTCCATGAGCCTTTTAGCCCCTTTGAAAACACAATTAGGACCAGAATGTGTGTTTTATCGGAATTAGTTCATGCTACCAGAAAGCGCACGATCAATCAATGTTTTGACCATAATTTCCGAAATTGAAGTACATACGGTTTGAGTGGAATTGATATTCAGGCGAGATGTTAGATAATTCAAAAGGCAATTGGAGCAAAGCTCGGATCGCCTTTTCTAAGAAAAAGGGTCAATTTCTCAAGTTAGTCATTACACATAATTTGCTTTATAGAATCGAAAGAATACCATTTTTTTCGTCGCTTGACCCACGGCGTATTTTCCTCGCCAGTCTGACATACCTCAGGAATACATTTCAGCGCTTTGGATGAAAACCCACGTTTCGACAGTTCTTCCTTAACCGCAACCAAGACTCCCTCCCCAGCCATAAGTCCTTTGCGGCTAGAATCAGCAGTGAAAAGACAGAATTGTCGAGTATAGTAATTAAATGGGCCGAGAAGGCTGACTAGGGTAATGAACACTAGCGATTTCCACGTTAGAAACGCATTGATGTCAAACCCACTGTCAGAAATCCTTTGAGCGGCGTTAATCAGTTCAATCAACGAATCAATAATAGAATCCATACCATAAGATCCTTTCTTGCCATTTTTATTTTATTGTCTATGGCATAGAGACCACGATCCGCGCGGAAGGTTCCGAATTATTTTTTAGATTATTTTATGCTTAGAGTTTTATGGGACCTAGAATTTTCCGGATCTGCGTCAGCATTTCATTTGAATTATAGGGCTTACTTATAAACCCTTTGGCCCCGGTGTCTATAGCGGCTTTTGCCGCGCCATTAGGGGAATAACCGCTACACATGAGGACTTTCACGTTAGAGTCGATCTCGAGAAGTTTTTCAAGACATTCCTTACCGCTCATTTCAGGCATGATAAGATCCAGGATTACAAGCGCAATACTACGATGTTTGTTTTTAAATAATTCTAGAGCTTCTTTGGCGTTTACCGCTGTAATCACGCTGTATCCGGCCCCCTGTAGCAAGTCTGTCCCAACGTTCCGTACATTCTCTTCATCATCAACAAGGAGAATCGTTTCCGTCCCGCCTTGCGCCTCTAGGGACCCTGTCAGTTTTTCGGAAACTGCGTCTGAAACGAGCGCAGGGAAATAGATCCTGAAAGTCGTCCCCATGCCAGGCTCGCTGTAACAGATTATGTAGCCGCCATGCTGCTTTACAATACCGTAAACCATTGCAAGGCCTAGCCCTGTACCCTTCCCGGGAGCTTTAGTGGTATAGAATGGCTCAAAAATACGTTCCATCGTCTTTTTATCCATCCCCATGCCCGTGTCAGATATTGAAACCAACACATATGGGCCGGGTGTGGCTTCGATGTGCCCGGAACAATAGGCTTGGTCCAAAACGATATCTTCAGTTTCTATAACCAATCGTCCTCCATCAGGCATGGCGTCTCTGGCGTTAACCGCCAGGTTCATCATTATTTGCTCTATTTGTGAACTGTCCGCATTGATTGTGTTTAATCCGTTCTGAAGGCCGATTTCAATTTCGATCATTTTTGGAATCGTTCGATCCAGTAACTTCTTGATTTGTATAATTTCGTCGTTAATATTCAGAGGCTTGGGAGCTGTTTCCGTCTTCCTGCTGAATGTTAGTAATCTCCTAACCAGGTCCGCTCCATTTAGCGCCACTTTGTTAATTGATTTTACGCTCTGTCTGAGTTTGTCCGACAGACTCGAATCCATTAAGATCAACTCGGAGTAGCCAACGACCACCTGGAGCAGATTGTTAAAGTCGTGCGCAATGCCTCCAGCCAATGTCCCGATAGCTTCCATCTTTTGAGCTTGCATAAGTTGCGCTCGCAGATTTTTGTTTTCGGTAACGTCCATCATAAATGCCAAGACTGCCGATTTATCGTCATATTCAATTTTCTTTGGCCAGATAACCACGTCAAATAGCTCACCCGCTTTCTTAACACCTTCCATCTGGTACGACGGTCTGGTCGGTTTGCCGGCAAGAAACCTTTTGTAACGTTCAACGAATAAACGCTGATGGCCTGGCGCGACGAATTCCGTTAGAGGTTTCCCAATTATTTCATCCTGCCGGTCACAATTGAAAATGTTCACAATCTCAGGATTTGCGTACACGTATTTCGCGTTTTGGAAGATCCCGATACCTATCGGAGCCTGTTCGATTAACAGCCTCATCTTCTTCTCGGAATCCTGTAATTGTCTCTCGTACTTCTTTCGTTCAGTGATGTCGGTTACAGTTGCGACGCTACCCTTGAATTTTCCATCCGCATCCCAGAGTGTTTTAGCAAAAACAAGGGTACAGATTTCCTGGTTATCCTTGGTAATCCATTCAAGCTCATAAGATCTCGACGTTGCACTGGTCCTCCGAGCCATCTGCTCAAGTAAAACCTGTTTGCTCGATTCCGAAACAAACGCGGCTATGCCACGTCCGATGATCTCATCCCCGCTATAACCCAGCATTTCACAGGCCCTTTTGTTTACATAAGTGACCATTCCCCTTTCATCAAACATTCCCAAACCTTCATTCATTGTTTCGACAAGGTTTCTATAACGTTCTTCACTCTCGCTCAGTTCCCGTTTCTGACGTTTTCTTTCGGAAATGTCGGAGACAACAGCGACTATAGATTCTTTCTCCGGATCAACGC
>JACWAG010000122.1 GCA_014874425.1 Syntrophaceae bacterium
ACTTCGTGTTGATCGAAGAAAGAGAAGCCCCGGAAGTTGGTGGAGGGGCGGAACGATGGAATGAGATGGTCCGTATCTTCAAGGATTGTAGGGCCGTGCTCGTGAGTGGAATTGGAGGGAGCCCCAGGAAAGTTCTTGAAGAAAACGGTGTTGTTCCAGTTGAAATGAACGGTTTTATAGCCGAAGGGCTGGAAACGATTTTTGAAGGAGGCAATCTAACCAGGCTAAAATCAAGGAAACTGGGAAACAGGCAGGGCTGTGGATGCTCTGGAAATGGGCTTGGTTGCGGATGATTCCAATCTTATTGAATCTAAAAAATTTCTCCGTCAAAAAGGGCCGTGACAAAGTCCTGTACAGGGAACACAGTGATATCATCAAACTGATAAGTCCTTGATCCGCAATAAATTCCGCGATCAGGCGGTCAATTTTGACGCCGGGATTGGCGGTCATTGATCTCAAGGGCTTTCCCCAAGCCCGGTCCCAATGTTCGGCCCTTTTTACCTCGATAGCTACCGCATGAGGAGGATTATCGAAGTGCCGTTTTGCTGTTTCAATGATGAAGTCTACTTCCATCCCGGCTGGAGCAGATCAGTAGACGGGGAATATAACCAGTTTCTGGAATATTCATGCGTTATTCAGGACAATGTCATAGTCAGGCATAAGAGTCATTATTTACAAGAAAGTATTAATTCCCGGACATCTGCGCAAAAATTTATTATCAGGTGGGGCATGAATGATTTTTTGGCAAAAAAAGCGGACTATGGAGTCACCAGCCTTTCGGGTAACCAGGCTTCTCCACAACGAATTTTCGAACTCAACCGGGGGCCATTGGTCCATTGAAAATAGCCTTCATTGGGTCCGCGACGTCACATTTGATGAAGACCGATCGCAGATCAGGACCGGAAACGCTCGGCGTATTTTTGCCTCATTGAAGAACCTTGTGATCAGCATATTCCGAACCTGTGGGGCTACCAATATTGCAAAGCGGTGGTTTTCGTTTAAGACCCATCTTGCCCCAGCCCTGATCGGTCTGTAAAAAAAACTAAGACTGACTACGATCGTCTATGAAAAGGAGTTCTCCGGGTATAGCCATGCCCTCGGCATCGTTAAAATCTCTGTTTTTAATAAGAAAGGAACTCCTTTCTGCCACACCTCGGCTCCAATCTCCCCAAAACATCGTTTACGTGTATTTCTCTGCCCGAGGATCCTACTTGGAGGAAAGACTTTGGCGGAACCGTGGGAGGTTGTCAGACTAGACTTGACCAATAAACCTAAATCGCGTAATTAAGGAGGCTTCCGTAATTCTTCGATGCAGTTGGGAACAACGTTTCCGCTGACACGAAGACAAGGAAAAGAGTTCGGTTTATCGAGAAACCGAAAAGAACGTTTGTTGTCAGAGACAAATATTAATCGAGTCGCAATTAATTACATTTAGCGACTTTGATTTTATATATAAAAGGAGAGTGTTGATCATGAATGAAAGAAAAACTCTTATTGAGTTCTTATCTAACGTTTCAGATTACGACCTGTCGGTTTTATTCCAGGTCCTGGATGTGGCGCACCAGAACCTCATTTATGAGTCTACAGATGAAAATCTGGTCATGGACCAATTTATGACCAGCCTGTGGATAGCGGCCAGATCGACATCGATTTAACACATGACCATAAGACATACCGGCCGATCATCCTTGTGGTTGTGGTCGATGATCGGCTTAACAGAAAGTTTTAAGCGATTAAAAAGGTGTGAATAATGAAGGTGGGTGTTGTCGGATGTGGATTAGTCGGTAGCACAGCCGCATTCGCTATTGTGTTAACAGGGTCCGCTAAAGCATTGGCG
The DNA here is from genome assembly GCA_014874425.1 of Syntrophaceae bacterium. Classification (GTDB taxonomy): domain Bacteria; phylum Desulfobacterota; class Desulfomonilia; order Desulfomonilales; family Desulfomonilaceae; genus CAJBEZ01. Next base: position 1,838 of record JACWAG010000122.1, read on the forward strand.
CTTGTTGACATCAACAAGGACCTGGCCGAGGCGCAAGCCGAGGACATTCTCCACGCGACACCATTTGCCGAAGCTTTAGCAATCTCGGCCGGCGATTATGATATCTTAACGGGTTGTCATCTTGTTATAATGGCTTGCGGTGTCGCTCAACGTCCTGGTGAGTCCCGGTTAGAACTCTTGAAACGCAACGCGGCCATATTCCAGGGGGTCATTCCAAAAGTCCTCGAGTTTGCCCCGGATTCCTTACTTCTCATTGCGTCCAATCCTGTGGATATATTGACGGATGTTGTAGCAAGATCCTCTGGACTCCCACGGGGGCGGGTCTTTGGCTCGGGAACTGTACTCGACACAGCCAGATTTCGATCTCTCATAGGATCATGTTTCGGAGTGGCCGCACACTCGGTACATGCTTACGTTCTGGGTGAACACGGGGATTCAGAAGTATTGGTTTGGTCGAGCGCCAGGGTCGCTGGAGTGCCGGTGGGCGATTTCGGAGAGCAGATTGGGACGCCCCTGACTGATGGAATGAAAGCCGACATAGACGAGCGAGTTCGGCGCGCAGCCTATCGTATAATCAGTGGGAAAGGGTTCACCAATTATGGTATTGGGGCTGGACTCGCTAAGATAGCCCGGGTCATACGCGACGATGACCGGACTGTGCTTACTCTATCGATGCCTACTGATTCCATTGAAGGGCTCAATGGCATGAGTCTGTCTTTACCGAGGATTCTAGGGGCTAGTGGCGTGCTCACAACGGTAAGGCCTCCTTTATCTCCGGAAGAGGACAGCGCGCTTCAAAGATCAGCTCAAGTCCTCAGGGACACTAAATCCAGCATGATCTGAACCAATTCTTCTCGAAGTCTTCCCTGACTTATTGATAAGTTACATAAAATGTCATTTATCTTATTGAGATCGGTTACTTATAAAAGCTTTCATTTGGTCGTTTTTTTGTGATCTTGCTTAAAGAACAATGGACTTATGTTTTTACTGAAGATGTTTGATTAGGAGTATGCCATGTCTCAGTCAGAGAAACCCAAACATGTGTTGATCATGGTTCCCGATACTAGCGTGCATGAAACGCCGGGTTATCGAGATGTTGAAGAAACTCATGGATTGGTGGGGACGTTCAAGGGATCGGTCCTGAAACGAAATGTAGATTCGGAGACCCTGGCCCTTAACATTGAGCAAAGCATGGGCCAGGTTGACGAAATTCTCTCCAGGGTTGGGCCTGTGGTTGGTGATACCTGGGAGATAAAAAGTGTTTCCGTAGGTTTGAGCATAAATACGGATGGTTCAGTGGGGATTGCCGCAGCGGGTTTGGAAAGCTCGTTACAGGTAAAATTGATTCCCCGAAAAAAGAAGGAAGATCTGGGTTTCTGACCCGGAAATTGTAGCAGAGTGTATTTAGGGGCTCATCGCTCTCTTATAATAACGCGATCGCTGCTGACATTATACAATATCGAGTCGAACTACATCTGTGGCCCATAGTGAATGTGCTCGTCATTCTGAAGGTTCGGACGTCATCGCCGTGGTTCAGTTTGATCTGTTTGCCGCGATTAGCGTCATGTAGAATCAGTCGCTTCCATAGACTTTCAAAATGTCCGGGAATCAAAAAACAACCACCAGTCGAATAAGCGATTAATCAAATGGTTTCTGCTTCTGAATTCCGGTAACGCATTTGTTCCTCCATGACGAGTTCATAAAGATGTTTCTGAATGTTGATAAATTGTGATGAACTTTCATCGCGTGGTCGAGAGAGTTTGACATGCACAATCTGTTTAATAGCGCCGGGCCGATAGGTCATTACAACCACACGATCGGCAAGATAAATTGATTCCTGGATTCCGTGTGTGACAAATACGATTGTTTTTTTGAACTCCAGCCAGATACGGAGCAACTCGTCCTGCATCGTGCGGCGAGTCAAAGCGTCGAGAGCGCCAAAAGGCTCATCCATCAGCATTATCGGAGGATCAAGAGCCAGAACCCGGGCAATTGCAACCCTCTGTTTCATTCCACCAGAAAGTTCCTTTGGAAATCGGTTTCGAAAATCGACGAGCTGAAGTTTTTCCAAGAGACCATCGACTTTCTCCTTAATTTCTAACTTCTTTAGTTTTTTTATCTCAAGGCCGAATGCAATGTTTTTCTCTACGGTCATCCAGGGGAAGAGCGCGTACTCCTGAAACACCATACCCCGATCTGGCCCGGGTGATGTGACTTCGACTCCGTTTACGAGTACTCTCCCAGAACTGGGAGGAGAAAAACCTGCTATGGTATTCAGAAGAGTTGTCTTTCCGCACCCTGACGGACCCAGGATCGCGACAAATTCGCCTCTGTTGATTGAAAGGTTTATCCGCTCGAGCGCGAAAATTTCTCCCTGCCCACTCCTAAAGACCTTGTGGATGTTTTCAATGACTAGTTCAGGGAAACTGGAGCATAACTCCTTGGATTCATGCAATTTGATTACCTTCTTGAGGTTTTATCCAGAGATTCATTCACGACCTGCGATAAGCGGGGAGCGCCTACTGGTTCCATGATCATAGCATAGCCAAAAAGGTCCAACTGTGGGGATCATATAAAAACGTTTGTTCGTGGCTGTTAATTGTGTCCGCTGTGCCACCGGAGCAAATGATTGTTGATCTTGCTCATACCAGTGTCGATCGCTAACCCGAGAAGTCCAATGGTTACCATGCCGGCGATGATTTTGTCCGACCAAAGAAATTCTCTCGCCTCAAGGATACGGTAACCCAGGCCGTTATTCACTGCGATCATTTCGGCGACGATGACAACTATAAAAGCAACCCCAATCCCTACCCTAAGGCCTATCAGAATGTTAGGAGTGGCTGCTGGCAGGATGACTCTTAGAAAAAGGGTGACATTACTGGCGCCCAGGTTTCTCGCAGCACGAATCAGCAGAGGGTCCACTTGGCGAACTCCTGCAATGGTGTTCATGAGTATCGGAAAAAAGGCCCCTATGCTGATTAAGAAGAACGCCGGTGGATTCCCCAGCCCAAACCAAAGAATGGCCAAGGGAATATAGGCTATTGGAGGTATAGGTCTTAGTATCTGAATAAGAGGATTGAATAAATTGTAGACTAAATTACTAAATCCCATGACGAGCCCCAGGGTTAGGGCGAGTACCGTAGCGATGGCAAAGCCGCCAAGCACTCTATAACCACTGGCTAAAGTATCTTGCGCCAATTC
>JACWAG010000123.1 GCA_014874425.1 Syntrophaceae bacterium
ACGTACATATCCAAACTACTCTCACTCTGCAATGACAATAAGTTAGACTTAAACCGGAACTGAATGATTGGGCCGTACTTTACGAGTGACAGCTAAAGCTCCAGAATCTAACTAATAAAACTTACTATCCTCGCTATCACAAAATTATGGAACTGTCAATAATTACTTGCGGTAAAATATCATTTACCGGCTTCAAAAGGTATTTTTACCGTGATTTTGGGCAGGAGTTATGAAGCTTGACAACGTCTTTGAACTGTTTTTTTCCGGAACGGCGTCAACCGGGCTGTTCTTCACCAGAAAAGTCCGATTGTCCGCGGTTTCCGGGAGCAAGGCTGTAGACTTGTGTAAGACTGGAAACATTTTTGAATTTCATTGCGCCTCTAGGGTACAGTATCAACTGATCGCCAATCCTCTTGGCCGTGTCGGGCCCCACAAGGATGTCCCCGCCGGTGGCCTCCGCAGCAAGCCTTGCCGCAAGATTGGTCACAGAACCGCTGGCTGTAAACGTCATTCGTGTCCCGGCCTTTCCTTGAAAACGTGACATTCCAACAGACGCGATCCCCGAATTTATGCCCATATTAATGACAATGGGCTGGAACCGACCTTTCATCTCTTCATTGATTTCAGCCGTACGCCGGCGGATATCAAGGGCCGCCCTGCCTGCATTCAAAGCAGTCTGTATCGGGTCTCCCTGGAAAATCACCATGAGTCCGTCGCCTGCGGTTTCGTTGATATCGCCGCTATGTTCATAAATGATGTCAAGAAAGCTCGAGAAGTATTTTTCGATGATGAAATTGACCTGGTCTTGATTCAGAGACTCACTGATTCGAGTGTATCCGGCTACATCGAGAAACAGTACTGAAATTTCCAGTTCGATCTTGTCGAGGGACGGGGAATCCGGGTTTTTATCGACTATTTTTTGTACCGTCTGAGGAACAAATGGCCGAAGGTGACCGAGAATTCGATCAACTGTAAGTTTCTGTTGAGATACTTTCCAGTGTTTCTTGGCGTTGGTGATTACATTGGATGCGAGGTCCGTCAGGTCCTTGAGCAGTATCAAGTCCCTTTCGGTTATTTTTGAATCCTGTTTTGCGACAGCGTTTAACACCGCTAGGGGTTCCCCGTCGTGATATATCGGAATAGCTACTTCGGATAAACCGTCTATAGGGGTTGAAGAAGGGAGCATCTTAGAGCCGTCAGGCCCTGGGATGATGCATAGATAGGCGCCAGGGTTCTCGAGACTTGCCGTTATGGCGCTACGGCCCCTCTTGCACATTTGACAGTTTATTGCTTCGGTTGACATCGAGCAGTGAAGAGGTCTCGTATAATTTGCAGCGTCGGGGTCAACCAGCAGCAAACAGGCTTCTTGGAGGTTAGGGATGGATACCTTGGCTTCATCTCTGATCGTTTCCAGGATGTTTGAAATATTAAGCGACGCTGTGATCTTAAGGGCTACCCGGAAAAGGTTTTCGAAACGTTCCTGATATAGCATATAGACCTCATTTAACTCGCACCGTTTCAACAATCTTAGTCAAAAAATCATTTTTTACAAGAGGCGTCCAACGGAGATGGATCTTGAAATGCGCTACCGACCGCCTACAAAAAATATGAGAAAGATAGCGAATCGGGCTAAATCTTGGATAGCCTACTTGCTCCGTAGGGTTCAATAAGAAAACCAATCCGGCTTCGTAAGCGCGTACGCTATTTTAAATCATGATTACTTAGAATTAAGATATAAACTTGATATACGCTGTTAAGCAATATTCTAAAAGCTTTTAAAACCAATTTTTTAAGCCCCAATTTGTATGAAGTTTGTGGACAGGGCGGCGCACATCGAATATATTCCGTTGCGCCCACGCAGAGGCTTTAGAATGCCAGGGGCAGCTAATGGTGATTTCCTGAAATGGCGGAAAATTTCATAAGCTCACAACTCGATTACATCTTGTTCGTTCACGGGCTGGCTTTCATAATAATGGGCATAATTTGTCAGGCCCTGGCCCGTCAGAACAGGGACCGTCTGCCTTTCTCTTTATTAGCGCTCTTCGGGGCCCTTAAAGGCGCTGACGAGTTGTTGGAGATGCTAGTCCTGAGTTTGCACGATCCATTTTTGTTTAGGGTAGTCCGGCTAACTCTTCTGGCCGGGTCTTTTGTCGCATTGTTTGAGTTTGGAAGGCAGGCCCTGCAGATTCAGACCAAAGACAATGATCTAGGCTCCTGGATATACTATCCTTTGGTGTTTCTGACCGCCATAGGCGCTCTTGACGGTATCAATGGGATTGTTGCTACGACCGGGTACTCTTTGGGCATCCCAAGCGCTGTAATCTGCGCTATGGCATTGTGGCGAGAAGCCGAAATCCGTAATTCGCCAGAGAGCAAATATCTAGAATTAGTCTCGATCTCAATGCTTGCTTATGGTCTGGCTATTGGATTATTTCCCGGCGAGGCGAGCTTCTTCCCCGCTTCATCGTTTAATCAGCAATGGTTCTCCAGGACTTTCGGATTTCCAATTCGGCTGATTAGCGCTTCTTGCGCTCTGATTGCGGTTTTCGGGCTGGGACGTTTCTATCTGGAGCGATGGTTTGGATCATTGGAACTCCCACTCGAAAAGTCCGGAGTCACCTGGGGCGGCTGGCCCATAATTGCGCTGGCGTTGACAATTGCCATCGGATGGGGGCTCACTCAGTTTATTGGAAACCGCACGGATTGGGCCCAGCGAGCCAATTTACTGACTCAGACCAATATGCTGGCAGGTGGAATTGATCCAGCGACAATAGAAAGCCTCGCAGGATCAGTGACGGACCTTGAGTCGCCTCGCTACGAAGCGATCCACAAGCAGCTTGAAATGATGAGGAAAGGTAACCCCCTATCCAGATTCCTCTACCTGTTAGGTTGGAAGGACGGGTTGCTCATTTTCCTGAGCGATTCCGAACCTGCCACGTCTAAAGACTTTTCGTCCCCTGGAAGTGTTTACGATGACGCCCCCGCCGCTGTCAAAAAGATCTTTGAAACCGGCAAGGAAATTACGGAGGGTCCGTATACAGACAGATGGGGCTCGTGGATAAGCGCATTTGTTCCCTTACGAGCGCCGGGGGCGGACGGCAGGATCATTGCGATTTTGGGAATTGATGTCAGCTCGGTCGCATGGATGAAGACAATTTCGATGAGCCGCCTTTTCCCGATCTTTATGACGATGGTAGTTGCGATCATGATCGCCGGTTTCTGGACCGTTCAGCTCAAATCCAAAGAGGTTGAACTCGAAGTGAGGGCCTCTGAAGGAAGATTGAGAGCAGTCTTCAACACGGCTCATGACGCCCTGATCATCCAGGATGCGACAGGTAGGGTAATCAGTTTCAACAACATGATGTTGGACCTGTTTCAATTCACGGCAGATCAGATTATGTCCACTACGATAGAGAAGGACCTCCCAGGCCCTGCCAGTCCAATGGAATCAATGCCCGAAATCTGGCGGCAAGCGTTCGTAGGAAAAGACCAGGTCTTTCGTTGGGAAGCCAAACGATCGGATGGATCGACCTTTGACGCTGAGGTAATCCTTAAGAAATTCAGCGACGGCGCCAATGATTTTGTCCTGACGAGTATCAGGGATACGACTGAGAGAAAAATTGCGGAAGAAGCGCTGCGCAGTGCTAAAACAGAGGTCGAAGAAACAAATCTCAGACTTCGGGACGCGATAAAAGACGCGGAACAGCTTACGGTAGAGGCCAAAGCGGCTAACGTCGCCAAAGGACAGTTTCTCGCTAACGTCAGTCATGAAATCAGGACCCCGTTAAATGGCGTTATTGGAATGACGGAACTCCTGTTGGACACCGATTTGGACGAAAAACAGCGTGATTACGCGGAGATTATTAAGATCGGCGGCGACGCTCTCCTGACCTTGATAAATGATATTCTGGATTTCTCAAAAATTGAGGCAGGGAAACTTGAAGTAGAAACGATTGATTTTGATTTGCGGGCTACAGTCGAGGACATTTCCGATTTTCTGGCTGTGCGGGCCCAGGATAATCAACTCGAATTCGTTTGCCTGATAGACCCGGAGGTCCCCTCATTTGTTAGGGGGGATCCTGGCCGGCTTCGACAGGTCCTTGGAAATGTGATTGGAAACGCCGTGAAGTTCACTCCTCAAGGTGAAGTCTCGATACATGTGTCTTTTCTGGCCGAGTTCGAAAACCAGACGATAATCAAATTCACGGTCGGGGATACGGGAATCGGTATCCCTGAAGACAAGATCGAGAATTTGTTTAACCCATTCTCACAGATGGATGCTTCCAACACGAGACAATTTGGTGGGACAGGCCTTGGCCTTTCCATCTCCAAAAACCTCGTTGAACTCATGGGCGGCGAAATCGGGGTCCAAAGCTCAGTTGGAAAAGGTTCCACCTTTTGGTTCACAATCATCTTGGAGAAACAGCCATTTGTTCCAGTCCGAATGACGGCCTGTCCTGGAGCGATCTGTGGACGCCGGGTCCTGGGTGTTGATGACAACGCTACGAACCGTCGGCTACTCGAAGCTTATCTCCGGAACTGGGGATGCAGATTCGACCTCGTGGACGGAGGAGAGTCCGCACTGGTTGAACTCCGGCACGCTTGTCTGAGTGGCGACCCCTACGAGATTGCGATTCTCGATATGCAGATGCCGGGAATGGATGGTGAAACCTTGGGTGAAATAATTAAGGGAGATCCAGTAATACGCGATCTGGTTCTTGTCATGATGACCTCGTTGAGTAGACGTGGTGACGCAAAAAGACTGGAAGAAAAGGGCTTCTCAGGTTATCTCACCAAGCCGGTCCGTCAAAAGCATCTTTACGACTGTTTGCTCATGTCTTTGGGGCAGGCTCAGGGGGAAGGTGGTCCCGGAAAAAGGAGCATAGTTACAAGGCATTCAATCGCTGAGGCCAAGAGAAAGAGACTACACGTGCTGGTTGTTGAGGATAATTACACTAATCAAAGACTGGCGGTTTCAGTCCTGGAGAAACTGGGTCATGACGTCAATGCTGTTTCTCATGGATTGGAAGCTTTGGATGTGCTGAAGACAAATAGATACGACATAATCCTGATGGACGTTCAGATGCCGATTATGGACGGCCTGGAAGCCACCAGGTTCATACGGCAAGGCAGTATTGAAATTCTGGACCCCAATGTGCGCATCATCGCAATGACGGCCCACGCGATGAAGGGTGACAGGGAAAGGTGTCTGGAAGCGGGTATGGATGACTACATTTCAAAGCCTGTCCAAGCCGCTGATCTGGTAGATGTTTTGCAAAGATGGACTGACGGAAACGGCAATGGAAATGGTAACAGCGCATCATCCCTGCGGTTGGATAATTCTGGGACCCTCGACAGCCTTGAAGGACTCCAAAGGTCTACGACGGCAAATTAATCGGCCAGGTCCGCAGCGGTTGAACTTTTGACTACTAGGGGACCTCTAACTCCAAAGGATAGGGCCCATAAGGGCATTTTTATCAGCCCATTTTGACCACAATGTCACTGATAATATTTGCGGCGTCATCTACAGTGTCGGCGCTTCTGTTAAAATGTCTGTAAATCTCGCGGTAACTTAGCATGAGCCTGACATTAGTCCCTGAGAAAAGCTGTTTTAACGCGTTTAAATAGGCGTCGTTCATCTTGTTTTCTATTCTTTTGGCCCTCACAACGTATCCGGTAGAGACATTTGGGTTCTTTTTAAGGTGTTTAATCGCATTTAGGAGTTCTTCAGCGCCTTTTTGCAGCAATTCCGCCATCTGTAAAAGGAATTCATTACTTTCAACTTCGAAAATGTCCATTTCCTTGACCGTGTTGTAGGCATGGTCAAGAACGTCGTCGATGGCCCTTGAGAGCATAAATATGTCTTCCCGGTCCATCGGTGTAATGAAAGTCTGATTCAGTTCATCAATCAGAATACGTCGGATGTCGTCAGCTTCCTGTTCAAGTTTCAATAGTTCTTCGGGCTCCCCTTCATTGTCCAGAAACCGGACCAGGGCCTGGCAGCCCGATAGGGTCTTCTCCGACTGAGATAGCAGAAGCTCGTAAAAATCAACCTCACGTCTTTGACCGAATATTTTCCATAGCGCCATATTTCTAACCTCTAAGTCAGGAGGTGAAGATGCGGGTGAGACACCAGCAAAGTCCGGCCCCAATTACCATGGAAACCGGGAACGTAAGTATCCACGCGTATGCGATATGAGTGGCAAATGACCATCTGACTCCACTAGCCCGACGGGAGGCCCCAACTCCAAGGACGGCGGGTCCTACAACCTGTGAAACAGCCACTGGCCCACCCAGTAATGATGCGCCTGTCATTGTTATTGCGGACGCAAGTTGAGCCGCAAACGCGTGGACAGGCTCCATTTTAGAGATCCTTAGTCCTACACTCTTTACTATACGCCACCCTCCGGTCAGCACACCGATGGCTATCGCTGCGGCGCAACTATAAATGACCCATTTTGGGATGGGCATTTCACTTCCTACATTGCTAATTCCCGCGGCGAGGATCATGGCTATGATCCCCATGGATTTTTGGCTGGTGTTTGAGCCATGACTTGCGGCCAGCAGCGCCATTACAGGTCTCTGAAGCACTGTGAAAAACTGTCCGATTCGTCTGTGAGCACGACCGAACAGCGCCCTGATTGTCGAAAAAATTACGTACCCAAGAAAGACGGCTACCATTGGCGCCACCACCATTGGCATAACCACCTTCCATGCTATCATATTGACCAATATTGATTGCGGGCCGATACCTACGATTCCTGCGCCCACCAAACCACCAATCAGCGCGTGAGACCCACTTGAGGGCAATCCCACGTACCATGTTGCGAGTTTCCAGAACAGCGTTCCAGCCATGGCGCTGGAAATAATTATATACAGAGTGTGCGGCAGGACCGTTTCAATCATATCAGGCTTAAGGACACTGGAAGACATCGTTTTTGCAACTGCGGTCCCAAGCAGAATGGGTCCCACGAATTCTGCGATGGACGCCCAGATCAGGGCCTTCCACGGACTCATGGCGCGCGAACATATTGTAGCCGCCACAACATTACCGCCATCGCTGAAACCATTGACAAAAGCGAAACACAATGTGAGAGCCACCGATATGTGGAAAAAGGGATCAGCCACATTCACCTCGTTTGCATCTTGAAGACGCAGGAGGATAACAGCTATTTGCAGACCAGGTCAATAATTAAAACCGACCAGTTTTATCGATATACAAGACCATTATTGGATCCAAACGGTGGGAAAAACTCAGGGCGCTCCTTGACCATGGCAATGTCCAGACCGCCTGTGAAAACGACTTTACCCGATTGCACCACAATGACCCGGTCCGCGATAGATAGTATCTCGTCTGTCGAATGGCTGACATACAGCACTGGTATCATGGATTCCTTCTGCATTCTAGATACAAAAGGCAGTATCTCAGCCTTTAACCGTCCATCCAATGATGAAAGAGGCTCATCCATTAGCAGAAGGGAAGGGCTGGTTAGCAGCGCCCTCCCGATAGCCACACGCTGTTTCTCTCCGCCGGACAGCTTGGCTGGACGTCTATAGAGTAGAGTCTCCAGGTCAAGAAGGGTAACGACTTGGTCAAAGTTTAATTTGCGATCCTGCTTTCGAATCAATTTCATGCCGTACATCAAGTTTGATTTCACGGTCAAATGAGGGAAAAGCCGACCATCCTGAAAAATATAACCGAGCCTTCGCTTGTTAGGCGGGACATTAATCCCTTTTTTGGAATCAAAGAGAGGTTCGTCGTCAAGATAAATTTGGCCTTGGTCAGGTTTAAGGAGTCCAGCGACCATGTTGATGATCGATGTTTTTCCGGCCCCTGAAGGTCCAAAGATTGCGGTTATACCCGAATCTCCCGAAGAGAACGCCACGTCTATTGTAAATGCGCCCAGTTTCTTTAGAACCTTTACTTCAAGCACCGCTCAACCCCGGACCTTGTTAAAAACATACCTGGAGCTGAATTCGGACAATATAAGAGCGACAAACGCCACAACCACCGAAATCACACACAATCGGAAGGCGCCGGCTTCGCCATCCGGTACTTGGGTCAGGGTATAGAGAGCAAGAGGCAGGGTCCTGGTTTGGCCGGGAATGTTGGAGACAAAAGTTATGGTAGCTCCAAATTCGCTGAGACTGCGAGCGAAAGCCAAAATGACCCCTGTAATGATACCGGGCATAATGAGAGGGATGGTGACGGTGAAGAATACACGAAGCGGCCCGGCCCCTAAAGTTCGCGCCGCCGCTTCTAAACCTTCATCCACCTGTTCAATGGAAAGACGGATGGCTCGAACCAGAAGAGGAAAAGCGACTACAGCGGAGGCCACAGCCGCTCCTTTCCAGTTGAATATAAAACTGATCCCAAGGTTCTCGTAAAGCCAGCCGCCGATAATCCCCTTGCGTCCTAGCAGAACAAGCAGTAGATACCCTATTACTACAGGTGGTAAAACAAGAGGCAGATGTGTCAATCCATCCAACAGGGTCTTGCCGATAAACTTTTTACGAGCGAGGAGCCAGGCTATGAACACTCCAGGAGGCAGGATGGCTATCACGGCCCATATTGATATCCAAAGGCTGAGTTTAAGAGCTTCCTTTTCAAGTGGGGTTAATGTGAGCAGCTCGGTCACTTCACTTTAAAACCGTATTTCTCAAAAATCTCCTTTGCCTCGGGACCTTTGAGGAAGTCGAAGAATTTCTCAGCGTCTGGCTTGATCTTACCCTGAATTAAAGCCGCAGGATAAATTATAGGCGGATAGCTGTCGGGAGGAAAAACGCCTACGATCTTTACCTTTTCGCTGATTGCGGCGTCAGTGGAGTAAAC
>JACWAG010000124.1 GCA_014874425.1 Syntrophaceae bacterium
GCAACGAGCTTTTTTACATCGACCGGTCGTTCTATTCGCCCCAGTTCGACCACATCAAACTACACTGCCCATTTTGTCACCTTGAGTTTGACAAAAAGCAGTCACTGAGAACTTGGGGCAACTGAATGTCGGTTGGAGCAGCAATCTCTCGCGGTGGCGGTTCCTGCTCGAGGATTCAGCAGCCAAAGCAAGAAGTCAGCGCTCGTGTACCTATGATAGCCGGTTGGACCTATTTATGCTGGCTGTCTGGTTCGTAACCCAGTTCCGCATGAGAGAGGATCTGTTCATCCAAAGAGTTCCTTGATATTTCAGAAAAAAAACATCACCGTCTCGGACAAGCTGGCTGCGGCAAGACTGAGCCATTTTCCACCAACAATTTCGCGCGATTACGCTAAACTGCCGATGACCCGCAAACTTTATGTCTCTGATTACTTCCCCAGGATTCTCTGATAGACCACACAGTGATGGGTTATCTCATGAGATTCTGACAGGCAGTTTTCAACCGTGCCACGGATGGTGCTAGTATGCCCTGTTGGGACGGTCATATTGACGGTCCTTGGTAACTCTAAAAGTAGGTGCGTGTAAAAAATGGTGGACATTCGACGCAACGCGCACTAAAGAAATGGAGGACAAGACCATGAGTAATTCGCAATCCAATCCCTACGGGTGGGTTATTCTAGCACTGGCGTGTAGTTCATTCCTTGTCACCTTTGTAGCTAGGTTTACCTGGCCACCGCTCATTCCTGTGATGGTACCCGTATTGGGTATGAGCATGAGTCAGGCTGGCGCTTATATGACTGCATTCTATCTCGGGTACCTCGTAAACCAAATCCCGGGTGGAATCTTGGCTGATCGGTTTGGTTCCCGGTTCATCTTGGGGTGTAGCGTCATTCTGGCGGGAATTGCCACTTTTGCCATGGGCTGGATCAAGACGTATGAGGTTGGCTTTGCCTTGCGACTTGTCACCGGGATAGTTGCGGGGGGGGTATTCGCCTCATGCACACATTCGCTGGTCGAGTGGTTTCCTTTAGAACGGCGGGGAATTGCTTTCGGGTTTTTGATGGCTATGCCATCGGGAGGCGTTTTGGTCGCAAACATATTTGTACCCGTGCTCAACTCATGGATAGGTTGGCAAAGGACGTTCCAAACAGTTGGTTTACTGTTGGTAGCTGTCGGGGTTCTTGTGGTTTTATTTATGCGTTCCTGCGGTAATGTCAAAATGGGCCGGAAGAGTTTACTGGGAGGATTCAAGGTCATATCTAGGAGTCGGGGAATAGCCCTAACTGCAATAGCTGGATTTTGTTTGATGTGGCTTTCAATGGGCATTGTAACTTGGGGCAACACCTACGTCAAGCAGTTAGGGTTTTCTTTACGTGAGGCCGGTTTTGTCATGATGATGTTTGGTGTAGGGGGAATTGCAACCAATGTCGTTGTCGGAGCCATTTCTGACTGGATTGGGCACCCCAAGGTGATTGTCCTGGCTTTGTTCACTATGGCAATCCCTGTCTGCATAATCTTTGGTCACCAGGAATCTCTTTTTTCGCTCTCCGCGATTGCTTTATTGTTAGGTTGCTGTACGTACGGTCCACATGGTTTACTTATCGCGCTCATCTCTCAATTTGCTGGTAAGGAATGGGCGGCAACAGTCAATGGAACGACAAACGCTATTTGGCAATCTGCTTCCATGATAGTACCGCTCGTTCTTGGCTTTTCTATCGATATTACGGGTAATTTCTCGGTTATATGGTGGCTCCTGGCGGCTGGCCCTCTCGTAGGAGCCTTTCTACTGCTGCCTGTGAACGAGAAAGAAGGGCTGATACCATCGCGTTCGCATGCGTAATATGATATGAGGATCCTCCATCTATTTGGAGGGAAGCATGGGAAGGTTAACAAAGGCGGTTGGACATCTCTCGGAGGACGAGATTATAGAGAGAATACGGGTGGCAAAGACAGCGTGGATCTCTCAGAAATGGCTGGTCATATTGCATGCGACGGTTGATCCGAAACCGGCCAAAGAAATTGCTCTCCGTGTTGGAGTGGGAAGGGGAACTGTTCATAAGCTGATCTCCAATTACAATCAGTTTGGGCCTGATGTCGTTGAAAGCGTTGGACGCGGGGGGCGACGAAACGCCCACCTGACACGTGAAGAGGAGGCCGAATTCATAGCGCCTTTTGTTGATATGGCTCAGAAAGGTCAGATAGTGGTAGGGGCTCAGATTGGAAAGATTCTAGAAAAACAAGTGGGGCGTCCACTACATCACTCGATCATCTATCGACTCCTGGATCGCAACGGATGGCGTAAAGTGGTACAGTGGCCTTTTCACGTCGATTCCAAGAAAGAGGCCCAGGAGGAGTTTAAAAAAAACTCCCAGGGAAGATAGCGGAGATCCTTGCGGACCGAGATCCGGAGGACAAAAAGCCTGTCGCCTACGTTCCCCAAGATGAGGGTCGATTTGGTCGAATAAGTGAACCACGCAGATGCTGGGCCCCGAAAGGGATACGACCTGAGGTTCCCCAACAAATAATTCGGGAATATCTCTATGTTTACGCCGCCGTGTATCCTGCTCTGGGGAAAATGACCGCTCTGCTACTCCCTTGGGCGAACACTGAGATGATGAATATCTTCCTTGAAGAAGTATCCACGGATTTTAGTGAGTTCTTTGTCATCATGCAGGTGGATCAAGCAGGCTGGCACAATTCCGAGAATCTGGGAATTCCTCAGAACATACGCCTACTTCCTCAGCCATCTCACAGTCCCGCACTCAATCCAGTGGAACACGTATGGGACGAACTTAGGGAGAAGGCGTTTCTAACCTGGCTTTCAAATCTATCCTGGAGCTTGAGCAGGCTTTATGTAGGGAGATTGATCGTCTTCAAAACAACCCAGACCGGCTTCGCTCCCTAACAAATTTTCCTTACCTAAGAATTCCTTGTTAGACTGCACAGTGGTATGAGCAGTTCATAAGTTTGTCAAAGTTGGCGCTCCTTTCTGGGCGATCGTTGTAGGCGTAGTGGTTTCTATTCTGGGTGAGAGGGAACATTTTGGCAATGCTGCGAAACAAGTGGCGCATGATGAGCGCAGCCTTCCGATAATTAGTGATAAGGAGGAGAGTGAGTGATGATCCGAATAAGATGTCATGGGAGAATTGTGAAGGGAGCGGTAACAGCGAGGGCGAGATGCGACTAACGAAGCGTCCCATCAAAAAAAACCATAGAATATGTAAGGGCACAAGATTGTCTCGCTCTCCCTACTCGGACCTGCGGAGACTCAGTCAATTCAAGACATGATCGATTACCATATAGGCAGATTATTTCATGTGCTTAGCAAGTAGCGGATAGGAAACGCTGGAAGAAAAACGAGGAGGTCGGAAAAGTGAAAATCATTACCACTCTGGCGGTTGTGGATACAGACAAATGCAGCGGTTGTAAAACATGTTATTCAATTTGTCCAGTGCTTGCCATAAGAATGGAGAACAGAAAGGCCGTGATTGATGAGGGCCACTGCTTTGGTTGTAATAACTGTGAACAAAGATGCCCTGAATACGCAATAACCATGGTATCCAGATCTGAGCCTCGAGTAGTCGAAATTCATGTCAACCGATTTCATCCTGATGCGATTCTCGATCTGTGCATCAATGCAAAATTCCATCCAGAACAGGTCGTCTGTTTTTGCACCGGCACCCGCGCAGGGGAAATTGCTGCGGCCATAATGGATGGGGCAAAGACTCCCGAGGAAGTATCGCTCAAAACAGGCGCACGAACTGGTTGTAAAGTTCTGTGTATTGCTCCAATTCTAAGGTTACTGTACGCTGCGGGAATTACCCCTGAAAAGCCCGATGGAATTCAATGGTGTGGAAATACACCGACCCTGTGGGACATCAGCGGAGAGACCATGGCAAAATATGCTTCACATGGCTTCTACTTCGATTTGGATAAGAATTTTTTGGAGGCCAACCTTGCGTATGAATTAGGGAAAGGAGAAAACTGCAAATGTCAAAAACGACCTTAATGCCTATGCAGCCTAGGGTGACACAGTATGGGATTGCTCCGGAAAACCTGAAAATGAGGGCTGTCGACCTTGCAGGAATGACGTCAATATTGGTAAAGGAATTGTTTCCTGGAATTCCTGATCCTATTTATCCTGGGAATGAAGTTAGTGTGATCAGGGAGCATGCAACCGCGGCCATCAGCAAGGTTGACCTTTCAAAAATCAAACCCGGCGATAGTGTGAATATCCTTGGCTCCCATCATGGGTTCACGCTTTTAGGCGGGGAGCCGTATGCCGAGGTAATTAGAACCGTGCGGGACATCATTGCAGAAAGGACCGGAACGCAAGATATCAGGCTGCGCGTAGGTGTGGGGCTCCGTTTTCGGGAAAGCGAGGAGTATATTAAACGTTTTGAGTTAGACAAATATTTCGATGGAAAGGCAGAGGGTATTGCTCCGGTAGATCGCCCTATTGTTATCGAAACTGAAATTGGCGCCTTATACGGGTTGAAGAAGGCGTACGACGCCAAATGGATAATTCACACCCATAACAGCGATGTTCGTGAAGTGCATTTTCATCGGCAGGTGGATCGAATTTTGAAGCCGTTCGGGATGTCGTATGCCAGGATCGAAAC
>JACWAG010000013.1 GCA_014874425.1 Syntrophaceae bacterium
CGTCCGCGTTGGATTTTATCTCCCCGGATGATGGAATAGAAATTACCCGTCACGTCACCATCAAGGTAGATCCGTCAACCATGATGACTTCCAGACCCGGAATATTCGCCGCTGGAGACGTAGTTAGCGGACCTCTGACCGTGGTACATGCGCTTGCGGGAGGTAAGCGGGCGGCGAGAATGATCCACGAATATGTAACCACGGGGAAATGCGCTCCCTCTGAGAGTCAGTGGATGGAGGACCTAATAGCCAAGATTGAAGAGAATCACGGGGTCCTTGTTACAGCTCGGACACCGACTAGAGAAGGCGGTAAGGTTTCGACGATGAAACTTGAACCACGTGAAAGAATAGATAGTTTCCGTGAGGTTGATTCGGGGCTTACTCAAAAAGGTTCATTTATAGAAGCAAGTCGTTGTCTGAGATGTTTTCATTTGATCCTATTGGCGGTCGATAAAGCGGTGTCTTGAGAATTGCCGAAATCGTGTTGATTAGCCGGTTAGAGCGTAAAATTCGTTTCCAAAATACAAGGACCGAAAAATGCCTCTTCTAACTATCGACGACATTGAGGTGAACGCCTCTGAGGGTATGACAATCCTCGAGGCTGCTCAGAAAGCTGGGATCTGGATCCCTACTCTTTGTTATTACCCGAAGATCACTCCCTCGGATTCATGCAGAATGTGCGTAGTCGAAATCGAAGGCGTACACCGCCCAATGACTTCGTGCAACACTATTGTCAGGGATGGTATGAGGGTACGTACCGATACTCCTCGGGTAAAAAATATCCGGGAGGAGGTGATGAAGCTCGTGCTTATGGATCATCCTCTCGATTGCCCGATCTGTCCTGCGGCTGGTGAGTGCGAGATCCAGACCCTTACGTACCGGCTGGGAATAGCCGGAGCGGAACATCTCATGGAGAGGCGTAGCGGTTCGATAGTCAAGAACTGGCCGTTGATACAGTACAATCCCAACTTGTGCATAACCTGTTTAAGATGTGTAAAGGTGTGTCACGAGGTCATAGGCGCCGGCGCGCTCGCCCTTCAGGAACTAGGGTACAATGCTCGTATCAATACTCGAGACGGTGGGGTCCTAAAATGTGATTTTTGTGGCGAATGCGTGGAGGCGTGCCCTAGCGGCGCAATGTCATACAAAGAGTCCAAGACTTGGGCGCGTTCATGGGAACTAAGGAAAACTCCTACAATATGTACTCTTTGTTCGGCTGGATGCCGAATGGAGATGAACGTGAAGGACGGCAAGATTTTCCGGATCACCACCGATCCAACTTCTCACAATAATGGCAATCTCTGTGTAGGAGGGCGATTTGGCTATGATCTGGTTCATAACAAGGACCGTCTGGTCTCGCCACTGATCAGGAGGGAAGGGGCCTTTCGTCCTGTATTCTGGGAAGAAGCGCTCTCATATGTTTCTGAGAAGTTTAAGAAAATCATCATGGAATCAGGACCGGACAGTATCGCCGCACTGGCCTCACCAAGATTAACCAATGAAGACTGTTACGCTTTCCAGAAGTTTTTCCGATCCGTAATTGGAACCAATAATATCGACAGCGAAGCCCGGTTCAGTTTCTTACGAGTTCAACGAGCGATGGAACTGACTTGTGGAGTCAAGGGCACCACAAACACACTGGAAGAACTTCTGCAAACAGAAGCGGTCCTGGTCATCGGGATTGATCCGGTGGAAGAAACACCTGCTTTGGGTTGGAAGATCAAAATCGCGTCTCGCCGCTACGACAGCAACGTAATAGTCGCCAATTCCCGTCAAACCAGCCTGGATCCCTTTGCACGGACAAGATTACGAATCAGACCTTACTCCGAGAGTGAACTCGCATTGGGAATGATGAAAATCATCTTGGATCTTGATCTCTGGGACCGTAAATTTGTCAGGGACAGGACCACAAATTTTATTCCCATGAAGAGCCTGCTTGATAAGATTCCCTTAAAGGGAATTCTGAAAAGAACTGGCCTATCAGCCGAGGAACTGGAAGAGGCCGCCAGGATATTCGCTGAGGCGTCGACAGCGTCCATAATTTTTGGAGGAGATGTCATCCTCCAGGAAAATGGTCTCCAGTGTGTGATGAATCTCGTGAACCTGGCTCTCCTTACTGGAGCAATGGGACGCTCCAACTCCGGGATCTATCCCATATTCGAAAAAGGCAACATTGTTGGCCTATGTGACATGGGTGTGATGCCGGAATACATGCCCGGTTACCAGGACATGGCTGCTGTGAGGGACCTGTTTGAAAAAACATGGAAAGCGAAGCTCCCTTACAGCAAAGGAAAGACGGCTACGGAAATCGCAAGAGGTCTGGAGAGTGGGGAAGTTAGGGCCATATATATAGCAGGAGCGGACCCCCTGACCGATTATCCGAATGCCGGGCGCTGGGCGTCGGCCCTAAAAAAAGCGGAATTGCTTGTCACTCAGGACATGTTTATGAGCCCAACAGCGGAACTTGCCCACTGTGTTTTTCCTGTAGCGTCATTTGCTGAAAAAGAAGGAACCATGACCAATATTGAACATCGTATTCAGCGATTGGCGCAGGTAATTCCGCCATTGGGACCGACGATGCCGGATTGGTCGATTCTCGAAGAGCTTGCCAAAACAATGGGACATCCCATGGGGTATTTTAGCGCTTCAGATGTTTTCCGGGAAATTACTCAGACTGTACCATTATATAAAGGGATATCACCTCAAGACCTGGAAGGTAATGGTAAAATTCTACGCCCGTTCTCCACAAGTCCTGAACGTCTTTCTAATGAAAAACCGTTCTCGTTTGCGCCTGTCAGGACTTGGGAAGTACCTGACAAGGATGCTGCGGATTATCCGTTTGAAATGGTCGTGGGGCGTTCCATGTACCATTTTGGATCAACTTCCACGCGATCGATGAACCTACTGGGCCTTTGTCCATGTGGAAATGTTGAAATCAATCCTGACGACGCCAGTGAACTGGGGCTTAAACAGGGGGATCTGATTGAAGTCATGTCCCCTCAGGGGGCCTTTAAGGCCCCAGTAGAGATTTCTTTCAAGATCAGCCGTGGATTGATCTTTGTTCCGGTGAACTTTCCAGGTTTGGGTATCTATAGGCTTTTCGATGAAAACACGAATGTTTGTAGAGTGAAATTATCCGCGCCCGGTAAGACGTTGTACGCTTGACTCGTTGCCGGCCGATATAAGTAAGGAGGTTAACATGAATGCCACTGGGAAACCGAAGGCAACCATTTTGGTAATTGATGACGAGCAAATAGTTCAGGAAAGTGTCCGAAGGATCCTTGAAGAAGAAGGATACAAAATCGATGGAGCGATGCGGGTTGACCAGGCTTTGGATCTACTGGCCCGTCGTCCTTATGATATTGTGCTCACTGATTTGATGATGCCTGACAAAAGTGGAATGGAAGCAGTCCAAGCTGTCGCTGAGAACCACCCCGATACCGGTGTCGTTATGTTTACAGGCTTTGCCACTGTAGATTCCGCGGTGGAATCCATGAAACTGGGGGCATTGGATTACCTTCCTAAACCCTTTACTCCCGAAGAACTCCTTGAAGTAACGGAACGCGCTCTGGACAAGGTTAGGAAGAAACGGCGAGACAGAGAGATTGAGAAACTTTACAGTGACGCCGAAAAGGCAATTAAATCCAGCTTGGACCTTAAAGAGGTGCTTAGACTTATCTGCACAAGCGTTGTCGGCCTGTTCAAGGTAAAAGGCGCCTCTCTCTTGATACACCGAAAAAAGGACCAGGTTCTGGAGGTGGCTTCATACTATGGATTGAGTGAGGAATACGTGGGAAAGGGAATCCTGGATAGTGAAAAGAGCGTTTCAGCGATCTTCCAGTCTGAAAAGGCGGTACTTATTGAAGAAGCCGATTTCGACGCAAGCCTTCAATATCCTGAGAAGGCCAGGGCCGAAGGGATAGCCTCCATACTTTCAATTCCCATGAAGCTGGACACTACCGTTCTCGGTATCCTAAGAATTTACAGTGGAGAGAAACGATCGTTCGACGACGATGAAATAGCCCTTTTGACGAAATTCGCGGAACAGGGAGTACGGGCTCTTGAAAACGCTATGGCGTATGAAAGCGTCAGGAAAGACATTGATGGATTGAAGAAGAATGTCCCCGGACTGAAAGTGGAGAGGGCGCCGGATCTTCTTGTCACAAACGAGCACCAGTGGGTAAATGAGATTTTCCACAAATTCGAACAGTGATAAGAAAGCGATCATTTTCTGGAGAAAACTAAAATGGAAAAGAAAAAAGGCAAAATTCTTGTGTTGGATGATGAAAAGATAGTGTTGGATAGCGTTACCCGTATTCTGGATGAGGAAAATTATCGGGTTGAAACCTGTCGCAAAGGGGAACAGGCGGTGGAGACATTGAAAGAGGGAGGGTTCGACATTTTAATAACCGACCTCAAGATGCCGGGAATGGACGGGCTACAGGCGATGGAAACCATGCTGGAAATTGACCCAGACCTTTCAGTAATCATGTTTACCGCATATTCAACCGTGGATTCGGCTGTAAAGGCCATGAAGCTCGGGGCCGTAGACTATATTAGGAAGCCTTTTACTCCAGACCAGCTCACGGAGCTTGTGGAGAAGGTCATGGACGGAAGGAAGTCCCGTTTGGACAAACGTTATCGTGAAGACACCTTTGCCGAAATCAAGAATGCTATTTCTTCGACCCTGAATCTCAAAGAAGTGTTGGACTTAATCGTGCAAGGCGTCGTCAAGGTCATGAAAGTCAAGGGTAGCTCCCTAAGCCTTATGGATAAAAATAGAGAGAAACTACGTATTTTCGCTTATCATGGCCTTAGTCGCAACTATGTTAATAAGGGTCCCCTGGATTCTTCAAAAAGTTTGTCGGACACAACACTCAACGGTAAACCAATGTGGATAAATGACGCTTCGACTGACCCAGCAGTTCAGTACCCAGCCGAGGCTAAGCGTGAGGGAATATCGTCTATTCTCAGTGTGCCACTAATCATCCGAAATAGGGTGATAGGCGCACTGAGAGTCTACACTTCAGAACCCAGAAAATTTTCCGAAGAAGAAGTCAGGTTCCTTTTCAGTTTTGCGGAACAAGTTGCCCTTGCCGTAGAAAACGCCCGTTCTTATGAAGACCTTAAGGACGAGTGCGAAGCTCTTCGTGATGACCTTTGGGATTACTTTGAAAAAGACGGTTGGGCTTAAATTTTCCTATGTAGGCTGCCGGTAGGTTTTTTGTCGGCGGGGTTCTCTATTGGAAAGTCTCATGACTGGAAATTCTAAACCTCAAGATGCAGAACCGGTAGCCTTTGATGAATCATTAGATCCGGGTCCGGACTCTATCAGCTTTTGGAACAGGGACGCCGAGACGGTACAGACGCCCATTTCAATTTTCGATAAGCTCTTTAAACTTGAGAAGCTCCTCCCGAGTTATCTAAAACCCAAAGTAGGGTTTCTTGCGACTTTCAAAAACAGAATACTGATTAGCGCCTTGTTGGTTGTCACTGGGGTCGTGATGGTGATAGGCGTTACCCTAGAGTTTGCGGTTTTTCCTAAACTCAAGGGTGATTCCGCTATTATTGATAACCTGAAGGTAATCCATTTTTTTGCTAGCGTTTTAGTCATAGCGGCAAGTTGGCTTTTTATTGAGCGGATTTCCAAAATTATTACGTCTCCACTTTTGCAATTGACCAAGAGAGCGGACCAGATAAGTCGCGAGGCGGGTGAAAGGTTTTCAACAGGGTCCCAGGGAAGTATGGGTGGTTACGAGCAAGAGTTTAATGTTGAGGACGATGATTCCGGACCGTCTGATGAGATAGGTGGGCTGACCCGTTCCTTCAATAGAATGCTTTTTCATTTGAAGGCGTCGGAAGCTAGACTGAGAGAGTCTGAGGAAAAATATCGCTTTCTTTTTGATAATGGACCATCCCCTATTTTCGTGATAGACGCCCAGACTATGATGATTCTGGACGTTAATGCCAGGGCTGAAGAGGAATATCTTTATTCGAAGAGTGAATTGCTAAACATGAATTTTGCTGATCTGGGCCTGGACAGGGACAGGGAAGAGACCAGCTCAAAACTCAAGAAACTTTTTGCCACTGAAGTTGCCCTGTTTCCCGTAGTCCAGCATAGGCGCAAAGATGGCTCGTTGTTTGTGGTTAATTTTCAGGCATGCACTAGCCGGTACCAGGATCGCCCTGCTATTATCGCCGCTGTTTGGGACGTGACTGAAAGATTGGAGAAACGCGCCAAGCTAATCCAGGCCGGGAAAATGGCCACATTGGGAGAGATGGCGACAGGTATAGCCCATGAACTCAACCAACCACTCAATGTTATTATGCTTGGATGTGATTACCTCAGGAAAAAAACCAGGGCAGGGGCGTATGTTACAAACGAAGACGTGAAACAGATTACACTGGAAATTAATTCCAGCGTGCAAAGGGCATCCAGGATCATTAATCACCTCCGTCAATTCGGGAGGAAGGCCGATGAGACAATGAGCCCCTTAGATATAAACTATCCTATTTCCAATGTGTTTAATCTGGTAGGGACCCAGCTTGAAGCCCGTGGGATAAAGTGGGAACTTGACCTGGACGACCGTCTCCCGAGGATACTGGGAGACGTCAATCGTCTTGAACAGGTATTCATAAACCTCATTCTAAACGCGCGCGACGCTATGCTTTCAGAACGGGCTGAATCAAAAGAAAAACCTGAGAATGGAGAAAAGGTTGTCACCATCAGGTCGTTTTCTGAGAATGAACGAGTGGTAGTGACAGTTTCCGATACCGGACCAGGAGTTCCGGAATCAATTTTATCAAAAATTTTCGATCCCTTCTTTACCACCAAGAAAATTGGTGAAGGGACTGGCCTGGGACTCTCTATAAGTTATGGTATAGTCAAGGACCACAATGGAACAATTGAGGTTGATCCTCTTGTCGGAAAAGGGGCCACGTTCAGGTTAACCTTCCCGATATTGCCTCACGGAGACGGAGAATGAACAAAATCCTTCTTGTTGATGACGAAGAAAGCATTCGGAACATGATGCGCATGACTTTAGAACTCGACGGTTACTCCGTCCTAACTGCGGCGGATGGACCTTCAGCGCTGACGATTTTCCAGGAAGAATTACCAGACGTTGTCTTGTTGGATGTAAGAATGCCGGGAATGGACGGAGTCGAGGCGCTTAGGCGTATTAAAGAAATCAACCGGGACGCTGAAGTGATAATTATTTCTGGCCACGGTGATATGGACATGGCGATTAAGTGCCTACGGATGGAAGCCTCCAATTTTCTGACAAAACCGGTGACTGAAGAACTCCTTTCACTATCGTTGAAGAGATCTCTTGAGAAAGTCGCCCTCAGGAGGAAAGTCAAACAATACACTCGAGACCTCGAAACCCTAGTTCGTGAAGCCAACGTGGAGTTGGAGAAAGCTTATCAGTTCAGGGAAAACATAATTGAACATTCTCCAGACGCGATAGTTTGTATCCGAAAGGGTGGGACGATCATAATTTTCAATTCGGCGGCCGAAAAACTTCTCGGATATCGTAAAGAACAAGTCATAGGCGTCATGAACATTGTTCAAATCTATCCCCAAGGTGTAGCCAGAAAAATCATGAAGGATTTGAAATCTGGTGATTTCGGGGGCCCGGACATACTTCAAAAAAGACAAGTCTTGCTTGTGGATAAACATGGCAATGAACTGCCCGTTTACATATCAGCGGCGATTCTTTATGAAAACGGTATGGAAGCGGGATCGGTGGGGATTTTCACGGATTTGCGGGAAAGGATCAAATTGGAGAAACAGCTCCTGAGATCTGAGAAACTCTCCTCACTCGGAAAATTGTCCGCGGGAATCGCCCATGAAATCAACCAACCCCTAACAGGTGTTCTTACATTCGCCCACTTGCTTGCAAAGAAATTTAAGAATGATGAACCAACTCGAAAAGATCTTGAGATTATTGTTCGAGAAACGACCCGAATCCGCGGAATAGTTCAGGGCATTCTCGACTTTGCTCGTGAAATGCCGATGCAGAGAAAGCCGCTGAAAATAGAACAAGTTCTGGAACAAACGCTTGAGATTATAGTTCATCAGCAACGTTTTTTTGGTATCACGCTCGTCAAGAAATATGGCGCCGGTATTCCTAATGTTGTGGTTGATTCGAACCTCATGGAACAAGTCTTTATGAATATCATTCTTAACGCTCTTGACGCCATGCATGGGACCGGCACACTCACAATAAGGACTCGGCAAATTGATGAATTTGTAGAAATTGAATTTCAGGATACCGGATCGGGAATGCCTGAAGCCATGCTGGACAAAATCTTTGATCCGTTTTTTACCACTAAAGATTCTACAGAAGGCATGGGCATGGGACTTGGTCTGGCAGTGAGTTACGGAATAGTAAAGAACCACAACGGTGACATAGTGGTTTCCAGTACGGAAGGCGTAGGAACCACATTTACCATTAAGCTACCATTAGAAAATAACTGAAAGGATGTCCGTATGAACCCTGGGGATAACGTGAAAGCTGTAACCATGGTCGTGGACGATGAACAGATCGTACAGGAAAGCGTAAGGAGAATTCTTGAGGAAAAGGGATTTAAGGTAGACACTGCTTCCCGTGTTGAGCAAGCGTTGGATCTCCTCAAGAAAACAAAATATGATTTGATATTGACCGACCTGATGATGCCGGATCAAAATGGGATGGAACTAGTTGAAGCTGTAGCGCGTGACTACCCTGACACGGGAGTAATCATGTTTACCGGTTATCCATCCGTTGATTCCGCTGTGGATTCTATCAAATTAGGGGCGCTGGATTATCTGCCCAAGCCTTTCAGTCCGGACCAGCTTGTTGATGTTACGGAAAGAGCTTTGAACAAAGTAATTACCTTGCGCAGGGATAAGCAAGCGCAGCAGGTTTACGAGGAAGCGGAAAAAGCCTTGAGTTCCAGCCTTGACCTTAAAAAAATCCTAAACCTTGTATGTTCCGCTTCGAAAGACCTTCTAAATGTGAAAGGAGCGACTGTGCTTGTTCGTCAAAAAAACGGGCCGTTTTTCGATCTGGCGGCTTCTTGTGGCCTAAGTGATAATTATGTGACTAAAGGCGCTCTCGATGCGAACCGTAGCATTTCAGAAGTTCAAGCCACGGGGGAAAGTTTCTTTGTAGATGAAGCTTCCTTTAAAGAGAAACTTCAATATCCTGATGCCGCCCGTCAAGAAGGGATAGCCTCAATCTTGTCAGTGCCGTTATCTCTAAAAGGGGCTATCATAGGTTGTTTAAGAATTTATTCATCGGACAACAGAGTATATAACGATAAGGAAATGGATTTGATTACAAAATTTTCGAAGCAGTCAGCCTTGGCTGTTGAAAACGCTATTTTGTATGAAACGATGCGTAAAGATATCGAAGGACTACAGAAGTATATGTCTTAGATGGATTCCTATGAAATGGGTCGATTAGCCGAAGAGGCTTTTTACTCATGTTTCTTAGATCGCCGTTTTCCAAGATAGAGGAGATGGATAAATTTCGTGGCTTTTCAGAAACATATATCTATTCCATGTGGAGCTATAACCCTCGAAGGGTTGCTGGAATTACCCGAAGCGCAGGAAACGCTTCCGCAAGCGGCCCTTATTCTGCACCCTCATCCACTTTACGGTGGGAACTTATTCAATAATGTGACATCAAGCGTAGCCATTGGCTTGCTCTCACGCGGAATGGCGACACTGAGGTTCAACTTCCGTGGGGTTGGAGCAAGTGGTGGTTCACATGGCGGCGGGATAGATGAAATCGACGATGTCCTGGCCGCAATCAGTTTTCTTGACTCATATAAGCAGGTAAATTCTTCAAACATTATTTTAGCGGGCTACTCGTTTGGCTGCTGGGTGGGTCTAAATGCCGCAACGAGGGAAGACCGGCCCATGAGCCTGATCGGAATATCTCCTCCTGTTGATATGTATGATTTCAATTTTCTCCTCAAAGAGAAGCGACCAAAACTTCTGCTCGCTGGAGACAGCGATTTCGTATGCTCCACAAAGAATTTCCTCGATCTCACGGCAAAAATCCCGGAGCCGAAACGTATAGTTACTCTCAAGGGAGCGGATCACTTTCACTCCGGCCGAGAAGATAAAATCGTGTCTGAGATCTCACTATTTCTAAACCTTCAAAAGCAATAGGCAGACGCCTAGACTTGTCGACTCTTAACTCTTTCATCGACTGTCGTCTGTTGCGAGTTGGAGTGGTTTGGTTTATGTTGATCATCTGTTGTAACGGCTCACAGGAGTTGCGATGAATTGGAGGAAACGGCATGGGATTTGCCTCTAGGTCAGTATCTATAATGCGGTATCGAGTCAAAGGTCAGCTAGAAGGGTCTTTCTGGGATTCAATTCATGAAGGTGTTAAGAGGGGTTCATTCCGGACTACAGATCAGCCGGGTGAGTTGATAGGGTGCGGGTGGACCGGTATAGATGATTTTGATGACTATGAGTTTCATGGGGCCTCGTATGTAAGGACTAACTATGTGGCGTTAGCTTTCAGGATCGATACTGTGCGCGTTCCCCCTCGAGTTTTGGAGACCGCAATCAAGAAAGAACGCAAGAAACTGATTGAAACAACCGGCCAGCGACGCATGTCAACCAATCAATTGAGAGAGTTGAAAGAAGCCCTCAAAGAAAGTTTAAAAAAGCAGGTTTTACCTTCGATTCAGGTTTTTGACTTCGTTTGGGACACAGCAGGATCTGTAGCCTACCTGGCGGCTTTGAGCGCACGGGCCAGAGAAAGGGTAGAAGACCATTTCAAGACAAGTTTCGGTCTGACCCTTACTCCGTTGCTGCCCTATATTCGGGCTATGGAAATGCTTGAAAACGAAAACCTCAGAAACAAGCTTGAACAACTAAAGTCTTGTGTTATGGCCCCTTGAATTATTGGTCACGTTGAGCGACGCGTACGCATCAAATCTAGTCGGAGTTCGATATGGATTTTTTAGATATATTAAGAGAGAAAGCCTTCCTTGGTAGGGAGTTTTTGACTTGGCTGTGGTTTAAGTCCGAGCAGACTGGCGGCGCGGTTGAAGTCCCGGGGGGTAAAATAGTCGAAGTGGTTTTTAATGATCGAATGACGCTTGACCTGACCGACGTGGACACACCTCAGACGGTGAGCATAAAGGGGGAGTTTTCCGAACTCCGGGAAGGTTTGGCGGCCATACGGGAAGGGAAAAAAATAGAAGAGGCGCGTATATCGTTGAAGTCAGCGGACAATGAATATTCTGTGATAATTAAAGGAAGCTGGTTTTCGTTCGGCTCTTTGAGGACCCCAAGGACTGCTCCATTGGAAGAGGGAGGAGAGGAAGACATTGAAGGGGCCTTCCTCGAAAAAGTAGGTTTGATTGAAGAAGGTCTCGGATTGATTGACTCTCTATTTAGCTATTTTATCAGTCTCAGGATTTCAGATGACTGGGAAATTGGAGAACTACCGAAGATAAGGAAATGGGCTTCGCATGACGCGGCGAATCTTTAAGAAAAGACAACCCAAGAAGGCATTGAAATTTCTAAGGTTTGACGGAGAATGAGAACCTGAACAAACAACACTTTTCTCTTCCCAAGTATTTTCGCGTTGACAAAATCATCCAATTCTTTAAAAATATATGGATTGTAACTGTGTCACAATATATTGTGACAAAAGATCTGATCCCCGATAGCTCAATCGGCAGAGCGGATGGCTGTTAACCATTAGGTTGTAGGTTCGAGTCCTACTCGGGGAGCCAAACATGATATTCGACCCGTCCGGTAAATTGCCGGACGGGTTTTTTAATATCCAGCCCCATTTTTTTATCGGCTGAACAGAAATCTGTTCAATAATTTTCTGATGGTAGTAATATTGGAATCGTTGGGGAGGGGGGAGCCAAGAACCCTAGAAATGACCAGGAGAGGAGGTTGTAGATGGCAAAATCAAACAGTGGGGGTGATGTTAAGTCAGAAGCCGGGCTAGCTCGATTTGGCCTGGCCCTTGCCGATTGGAGTGAAAAATGGTTTCCGGATGCCCTGGTGTTTGCCCTGTTGGGTATCGTGGTGGTGTTCATAATTGGGCTGCTGTTAGGAGAATCACCTTACAAGATGGCTGTCGTCGGAGGCAAAGGATTCTGGTCTCTGATACCGTTCACAATGCAAATGGCGATGATAATCATTGGTGGATATGTCGTCGCATCTACGCCAGCGGTTTACTGGTTTATTCAGCGACTGGCGTCAATTCCATCGACACCCAGAGGGGCCATAGCCTTTGTTGCGCTCTTCTCTATGCTAACATCGCTGATTTCGTGGGGCTTCAGTCTTATCTTTAGCGGATTATTGGTGCGCGAACTGGTTCGCCGAATTGACGGGATCGACTATCGCGCTATCGGAGCTGCGGCTTATTTGGGACTTGGCAGTATTTGGGCAATGGGCTTGTCTTCCTCCGCTGCTTTGTTGATGGCTACCAAAGGAGCTATCCCTCCAGCTCTATTTAATATCAGCGGGATAATACCGTTGACGCAAACAATATTCCTTTGGCAAAGCCTTGTGACAGCGGCCGTGCTGCTCAGTATCTCCGTGGCCATCGCATATCTGTCTGCTCCTTCTCCGGAGAATGCGAGGACGGCAGACTATTATGGGGCCAAATTCGACCCGATAAACCTGGATCTTGAGCCCAGAAAAAAGCCGGGTGAGTGGCTTGAATACAGCCCTCTGCTTACAATATTAGTTTGTCTGGTACTGTTCGCTTACTTAATCGATGTGTTCAGGACTTCGCCACAAGGACCATTAGCGGCTTTGGATCTAAATACTTACAACCTCATTTTTATTTCGGTGGGAATGTTGCTTCACTGGCGGCCTAAACGGTTCATGCGCGCCGTGGGTCAGTCAATTCCTGCTACAGGTGGTGTGCTCATACAATTTCCGTTTTACGCTGTCATTTTCGGAATCATAACAGGGACGGGTATATCTCATTGGTTGGCTAACCTGTTTACTTCCATAAGCACGCACGGTACCTATGCGCTGCTGGTAGCTTTTTATTCGGCGGCCCTGGGCTTGTTTATACCGTCAGGTGGTGGGAAGTGGGTCATTGAAGCGCCTTACGTTTTGCAAGCGGCCAACGAATTGAAGGTCCACCTAGGATGGGTTGTTCAGATCTACAATGCGGCCGAAGCTTTACCTAATCTGATAAATCCATTCTGGATGCTGCCGTTACTAGGGTTGCTCGGTGTTAAAGCCCGTGATTTGGTCGGTTACTCTTTTCTACAACTGATTGTTCATACACCAGTGATTTTTTTCCTGTGTTGGCTGTTTTCCCAATGGATTCCTTACGTTCCTCCTATAAAATAATCCTTACAGGCTCCTCCCAGACGCCTGGTACATGATTCCTGCTACTCCCTCAAATTAGGCGACGTCTCCACTCTGGCAACTGGGGATGTCGCTTTTTCATTTATTAGCAGGCAAAAAAATTTCACCAATTCGGTCTGAACCCCACCAGCTCAGAAACTTTTCCCAATCCACGGCATCGTAATTTGTTAAGTGATTTGAAGTAAATATTCCTCGGAGGAACCTACCGTGAAGAAAATAGGTGAAATCTTAAAGGATAAAGAAATAGAGCGGCTAATTGATTGGGAACTACATCCGTTCGACGCTGTGACTCGTTACCTGGAATGGGGAACAAATTGGTCAAGAGGGCTAAATCACGCCAAATCATGCAACGAAGAGAGCGCGTATTTCAAGATAAACGCCATGTCTAATCCAGCTCGTCTCATGCTTGTGAGACAAAGTCACAAGAATTACGAGGTAGTCTCGGAAGTTGAGGCGCCACAGGATTTGATAGACGCGTCCGTAAAACATTTTGCCTGTAAAAATAGGGCCTGTGGAATTACAGACGATTTAAGGCGCTGGCTGAAGACGGAAGCTTCTAGGAGAGTCTAGGAAAAGATCTAGATAACGTTAGGGAGGGTTACAGACGCTCTCATAATTCCTAGGTCTATTGATGCATCAAGTCAGGGTAAAAATAGATAAAAAGTTACTGAAATATTTTTAATAATTAGTTCCCGAGGACAACGCTAGGAGGCTTCAATGGAGTGCCATTGTAACGACCATCTTCCGGGAGACTGGCATAGTCACGAAGATTGTGACTGTCACAAGAGTCCAAACACAACTTACTCGTTCGTCGTCACCAAAGTTATAGACGATTTTCCCGGAACAGGCGCGGTCTTTATATCTAAGACCTTTATGGAGAACCTCGAATTGTCCGACGGAGACGCTGTCGAGATTCTTGGTCCCCAAGGATGTATAGTCCAGGCGAAGAGTCATCCGAACTCTTGGATTGACACTAGAATGGTGTCTTTTGACCGGGATACCATGGACAGGACTGGTTTCCAGATGTTCAGCCAGGTAAGGCTTCGCAAGGCGGTTTGCGTTGACGCTGAAAGCGTTACACTCCAGGCCCCTGTAGGAATTGATTTAACTAAACAGCAGATTCGTTCCATGCTCGACAAAGTTGATGGGGTCGTTTTGGCTGGTAGCGAATTTATAACCCTTGAGACGAACCGAGGTGAGACGATTCGTTTTAGGATATTTAAAACTGAACCTAATGAAATATGTAAGGTGTCGCCCGGTACCCGAATAGGACTAGTTGACGAGAACGGTCAGGAATATGTTTCGAGCAAAGAAACTTATTTTAACGATGTGGGAGGTTTACATGAAGCGGTGAGTAAGGTTAGGGAAGTCGTACAACTTCCTTTGAAACACCCTGAAATATTTTATCGTTTGGGTATTGATCCTCCTAGAGGGGTTTTACTTTATGGGCCATCAGGTACCGGAAAGACTCTTATAGCTAGGGCGGTAGCGGCGGAAACTGGATGCTGGTTCAAAAGCGTAGTGGGGTCCGAAATCATGGCCAAACACTATGGAGAGAGCGAAGCTAAACTTCGAGCCGCGTTTGAAGACGCGTACAAACATGCTCCCGCAATAATCTTCATAGATGAAATTGATGCCCTAGCTCCACGACGCGACACTTCCGAAGGTGAAGTCGAGCGTCGGGTGACAGCGCAATTGTTGGCGCTCATGGATGGCCTTGAAGACCGCGGAGAGGTAATGGTGCTTGCGGCCACAAATTTGCCGAACAATCTTGACCCGGCCTTGAGGCGACCCGGGAGATTCGATAGGGAGATAATTATAGGGGTTCCGGATGTTGCTGGCCGTAGAGAAATTATTGAAATACACACGCGCAATATGCCGCTTGGCCCGGTAAATCTTGACGATTTCGCGGAAAAAATTCACGGATTTGTCGGCGCAGACATCAAATCTCTCTGTCAGGAAGCCGCATACGAAGCGCTAAGGAGGTCTTTGCCAGGCCTTGAAGACACTGAACAGCAACTGTCGGAAGACTTCCTGGAAGCGCTTACAGTTGAATCCTGTGACTTTGAAAGCGCTCTCAAAAACATGCGGCCGTCATCCGGGAGAAGGTTCGAAGTTAATCTGTCTGGAGCTGGTTGGGACAATATTGCCGGGTTTTCCAAAGAGGTCGAGTTTTTAAAAGAAACCATCCTCTGGCCTTTAAGGAATGGAGCGTTTCTGGAGAAATTGGGCGTGAACCGGCCTTCCGGACTCTTGCTGACAGGCCCGTCAGGTGTGGGAAAAACCCTCATGGCGCGTTCTATAGCAAAAGAAAGCGGGTTTAACGTCATAGAAATACGCGGTCCTGAGCTCCTATCAAAATATATGGGTGAGAGTGAACGAAACATTCGAGAACTTTTCCGTCAGACTAGGGAGTTGGCCCCTACCGTGTTGATTGTAGATAGCGTTGATTCTTTCGCCACGTCCGGTTGGTCAGACTCAAAGGTAATAGACAGAATTGTCAATCAGCTCGTTCTAGAAATGAATTCGATAAGATGTGAAAAGCCTATCCTTGTCGTCGCGACGGCCGTACGCGCCGATGATGTAGCCCCGGCGCTGCGCGCCACCGGAAGGTTCAGCAGAGAATTACAGTTACACTTACCCGCCAACAGTGATAGGGAATTGATATTCCAAAAATATCTATCTCGGGACAGAATAAGTTACTCCGATGATTATAGTGTGTTGGCAAGGGAATCTGAAAACCTCTCGTGCGGCGATATAGAGGAGATTTGCCGGATGATGATCCTAAACGCTGCAAAAGTGGCCATGGAGGAAAAAGACTGCGCGCTGGAGAAATTACGGTTGACTGAGAATGAAGCTGTAAGGGCTATTGACCAATGGAAACTGATGCGTAGTCTGTAAAACGACGGCTGACGACGAGAACCGAGCTTGCCATGTTCAGGGTATTCATTCCTGATGATTTACAAAAATTACGTATGACCGCGATTAGTTGAGTTTTTTGGCTGCCTTAGGAAATCCTATGTGATATGCTAAAAATCCTAACCTTGC
>JACWAG010000125.1 GCA_014874425.1 Syntrophaceae bacterium
CATTGGGGCAAGTCCATCTTTGAGCGCCCTATAGCCAAGACCGGCGGCATGATCAATATTGTTAGTTCCCAATACTGTGCGTACGAACCTGTTAAAAACATACGCTTCTTCATTGGTTAATCTTTGGGATCCAAAAGCGGCCAGGCTTTCAGGACCGGAATTTCCTCTTATTGAGCCAAACTTGTCCGCGACGGTTTGAATAGCCTCGTCCCACGTGGTTTCAACCAAGGCGCCATTTTTGCGTATTAACGGTTTTGTTAGCCGTTCATCTGAATACGCGAACGGCCAGCCATATCTACCTTTCACGCAAAGATTACCTTCGTTAGCGCTGTCAGGAGACGACGAAACATAGGCGGTTTTCCCGTCAATTTCACCCAGAGTTAACGAACATCCAAGACTGCAGAAAGCGCAGACTGTAGATGTGTTATTTAATTCAAAACGTCTCCCTGTTCCTACCAGCCATTTAGACGATATTGCCCCTACCGGACAAATCGACGCGCATTGTCCGCAGAATTCGCAATCCAGAGTACGATCGAAATCAGTTGAGACTTCCGATTCTATTCCTCTTTTCACAAAACTGAGTTCGCTCTGTCCCTGAACTTCCTCGCACACTCGAACGCACATTCCGCAACGGATGCAAAGATTCATGTTGAAACGAATAAAATGCGAATCGTTATCTACATGAAAATATCTTGACTGCCTGCCAAATGATAGGTCCGGGACTTCATACTCAAACACCAGGTTCTGTAGCTGACAATCCCCTCCAGCGTCACAACTCGGGCAAAGCAAAGGGTGCGATCTTAACAGAAGCATTAGCTGCAATCTTCGGCTATCTCTAAGCCTTGCTGTGTCTGTAGCAACCTCCATCCCGTCTCGGGCGGGGTTGAAACAAGCAGGCATAGTTCTAGTTCGTCCTCTGCTGGTTACCTCAACAATGCACAAACGACATGCTCCAAACGGTATGAGCCGTTTGTCATGACAAAGGGTTGGGATCCGAATGCCAACATGTTGAGCAGCCTCCAGGATGGAACTACCCTTCTTCACAGTAACTTTAACGCCATCGATGGTCAGAGTAACCATAGAATCTTACTCGCAATTAGATGTTTAGAATCAGAATCTGCCCCAAGCAGGACTGGGACGATTCCAATAGTTTTGCTCGTAACTGTTAACGAATTGCCCCAAATTTACAGTTCATGATACAAGTCCTGCACTTTGTGCATTTTGAATGATCTATCCACGCAACCTTCTTCTTTTCCCAGACAATAGCGTCAGATGGACAATTCTTAAAGCACATGCCACACATTTTGCATTTTTCCTCAATGACCTCGAAATCGATGAGATCGGGACAAACCAGCGCAGGACAATGCTTGTCCCTTATGTGAGCGTCATATTCATTTCTAAAGTATCTAATAGTCGACAGCACCGGATTTGCAGCGCTTTTCCCTAGACCGCAGTGGGATGTGTTGTTGATGTGATGGCCCAACTCAATCAGAAACTCTACATCCCCTTCCTGACCTCTACCTTCAACGATATCTGTCAGTTTGTCGAACATGACTTTCAGGCCTTCACGGCAAGGGGTGCATTTGCCGCAGGACTCATCAACAGAGAAGTTGGTGAAGAACCTCGCCGTGTCCACCATACAGGTAGCGTCATCCATGACGACCACACCGCCAGACCCCATCATGGCGCCTACGCCCTGTAAAGACTCGTAATCAATTTGAACATCTTCCATTCCAAGAGGGATACAGCCACCAGAAGGACCACCTATCTGGGCCGCCTTGAATTTTCGCTTTTTGGGAATCCCTCCACCAATATCAAAAATCAGGGTCTTTAGACTTGTTCCCATCGGAACTTCCACCAAACCCACGTTTATAACAGCCCCTGTCAAGGCGAACACTTTGGTGCCCTTGCTGTTTTCCGTCCCTATCGACGCGAACCAGTCAGCCCCGTTTAATATTATGGGATTGAGATTTGCAAATGTTTCGACGTTGTTCAGATTGGTGGGCTGATTCCACAGTCCGGCTTCAGCGCTTCGAGGGGGCTTTATCCTCGGCATACCACGTTTACCCTCGATTGAATACATGAGGGCGGTAGACTCGCCGCAGACAAATGCGCCAGCCCCTGGGGCTATAGCTATGTCAAAATCAAAGCCTTTATCAAGTATGTTTTTCCCCAGCAAACCATAAGACCTGGCATCCTCAATTGCCTTTTGCAACCGCTGAATAGCGAGTGGATACTCCGCTCGAACGTAAATGTAGCCCTGTTCAGCGCCTATAGCGTAACCCGAGATCGCCATTCCTTCAAGGACCGAATGTGGGTCACCTTCCATTACGGACCTGTCCATGAACGCCCCTGGATCGCCTTCATCTCCATTACAGATCGTATACTTCGGGAAATTATCGTATCTACGACATTCTTCCCATTTTAGACCGGTTGGGAAACCGCCTCCACCTCGACCTCGAAGACCGGATTTCTTAACTTCTTCAATAACTTGTTCCGGCGTCATTTCGGTGATGGCTTTGGCCAACGCTGCGTACCCGTCACGCGCTATATACTCATCGATATTCTCGGCGTCGATCAAACCTCTATTTCTCAATACATTGAGTCTTTGGAGGCCAAAGAAGCCGATGTCTTTCATAAGCGGAACTCGACCTTTGACGGTCTCGTCCTTGAACAACAGCTTTTCTACAACTCGCCCTTTTAAAATGTGCTCTTCAACAATCACCGGAGCATGCTCGGGCTTCACCTGGTTATAAAAAATACCGTCAGGATAAATGACAACCAGAGGCCCCATAGCGCAAAATCCGTTACATCCGGTCATAACTATCTGAACTTCATTCTGGAGATTGCGCTTGGCCAATTCACGTTCCAGAGCGTTCTTCACATCCAGGGAACCACTGGCTATGCACCCCGTGCCGGCGCACATCATTATCTGCATTCTATAGTAAGGGCTCGCACACATTACCTGTTCTCCAAAAAAGGCGATTCCGAGAGAGTTTTACTGGACACATCATAAATCAGGTCCTGATTGTAAAATCAGATCGCCATTGTCTCACTTCCAATGGCCAAAGCGTAATCTTCTACCACGTGTCCACCTATGACATGTTCCTCAAAAATTTTCTTCGCCTTTTCTCTATCAACTAGGACATATTTTACAGGAGCTGAGTCGACTACTTCGACCGTAATCATCGGTTCTTTCGCGCATAGCCCGGCGCAACCCGAGTTAGTAAGGATAACGTCCTGCATTTCCTTTTCGGCAATAAGTTCTCGAAAAAAAGTCATCACGTCACGCGCTCCAGCGGCTATACCGCAGGTGCCCATGTGAACGGTCACCTTTGCTCGATACTGGCCTCCACGAAGAACCATTTTTCCGATTTGTTTTTCCTTGATCTTTTTAAGATCTTCTATCGAAATTTTGGGCACCTCGTTCCCTCCTGTCTCTCTAAAGATTCACAGCGCCACCGTTCATGCAATACCAGGATCTGTTCCGGAATTATGGAACCAATTCGCATCCCAGAACCATTGGCCACTATTGGTAACCCTCCAGAATATTCAGCGTCGCAGAAGGTGTGATGTTTCCGTGGGTATCTTCGCCGATCATCATAACCGGCGCTAGTCCACAGGCGCCCAGGCATCGCACAGCCTCCAGGG
>JACWAG010000126.1 GCA_014874425.1 Syntrophaceae bacterium
ACAAAGTTTACAATAATGTAATAGTTGTTACAGTTTTGTACACATTGTTCTTGCATGTCCCCTTTTTTGTTAAAATTGTTTATTTTTGGAATGTTCAAGGAGTTGAAATAGGAGCGTCGACTTTCGATCAGAAACCAGCGTTGTTATACATTACACAGCAGTCTTAAAGGCGAGTAAGTTGAAAATCGACGCTCTAAAGTGAAATCTTCCGGGGTGTAGAAAATGTTTATCAAAGTAATGAGTCGCAATTACAGTCAACTTCCGTTTAAATAAAGATCTTTTTTTTCTTCAGGTAGTCTTCGAGCCCGAACTTCTTGACGCGATAACCCATTTGTCTAAGCGTTATTCCGAGATCTCTGGCGGCGCGGGACTGTATCCAGTTGTTGCGCTGCAGAGCCGCCACAATGCCCCTTTTTTCCATCTCAGTCAGTGAATCCAGTCGTCTTTCGATTTCAAAAGGAGTCTCTTTGACCGTATGAGTGATATAAGGCGCCAGATCATCTACATGGATAAGGCCGTTTTCAGAAATTATTGCAAGCCTTTCCAGGAGATTTTCCATTTCCCGGACATTCCCAGGCCACGAATAACGAATCAAAGCCTCAATGGCCCTGGGTGAAAAATGAAGTTCCGATCCGTATTCTTTTGCGAGGGTTCGAGTGAAAAAACTCAATAGACCCACGATATCTTCTCTTCTCTCCCGAAGTGGAGGCACGCGGATAGGGAACACGTTGAGTCTGTAATAAAGATCCTGCCTGAATTCCCCGGAGGTGGTCGCTGTGGCGAGGTCGCGGTTTGTAGCGGTAATAATTCTAACATCTACCTTCCGGGTCTTTGAACTTCCAAGGCGTTCAAATTCTTTATCCTGGAGGAACCTGAGCAGTTTCGCCTGAACCGGCAATGACATCTCGCCAATTTCGTCGAGGAAAAGAGTGCCGCCGTCAGCCTCTTCAACACGACCCGATCTTGTTTCCGTGGCGCCAGTAAAGGCCCCCTTTTCGTATCCAAAGAGTTCCGCTTCAAGAAGATTTTCCGGTAGGGCGGCGCTATTGACCTTAATAAAGGGATTTCTGGACCTTGCGCTCAATTCATGGATTATCTGGGCTACCAAAGTTTTTCCGGTCCCGGACTCGCCCAGTATCAGGACCGTCGCTTTCGTGGGCGCCACCTTTTTGACCAGTTGTTGCGCCTCTAGTATTGCGGGGCTTCTTGCTATTGAAAAGAACCCACTGCTTTTGCGTGAGATCTTTTCCTTTAAGAATAGATTGGCCCGGACCAGGTTCTTTTCACGTTCTTTGACCTGCTTATTCAAACTGATCAATTGGGCTATAAACGCGGCAAGAATAGATAAAAATCTTACATCTTCCTCAAACGAGACGTCTTCATCGAACAACCGGTCAACGCTTAAGACCCCTATGGGGAAGTTGTTAAGAGTAATAGGCACTCCAATAAAAGAGAGCTTACCTTCCTCAATGTCTCGTGAACCTGTTTTATTTAAGAAAAGAGGGTCCTTACTAATATCAGGGACCACAATTGGCTCATTTGAACTGAAAATTTTTCCGGTGACCCCTTCGTCAAACCTGTAAACTCCTCTTTTCCGTTCCTGATTGGTCAACCCGTGGGAAGCCCTGATTACTAATTTACCTGTTTCCGAATCAATTATTGTTACGACCCCACGTTTCATCGTCAAATCTTCTGACAGTATGGAAAGTATAATTTCCAGGGATTGGTCTAGATTCAATGCCTGGCCGGTTACTTGACTAATTTTATGTAAGGCCTTGAGTTCTAGTTGATTTATGCGAGCCTTCATTTCAATCTCACAGCTATTCGCAGATTCATGCGTACGTTGCGTCATGAAAAACTTGCAATAAGTAAGCCAGAGAGTCGGCTCAACGGATTAGATCAATAGTGTCAAGTAGTTGAGCACATAATTCGTTTAGGATGGGCTGTTTCTTTTGCGACACACAGGTATTGATCGTAAGAGGGAAGCTACATAGATGTAGGATTATGGACCATATTGAGAAAACGTGGCCCATAATATGGGAATTAAATGATGAATTCGTGCCGGGGAGCGCCGGTGTTTGGTTACTATGAAAGCAAAAACAGCACGCAAAAATCGCTTATTTTAACTTTGGGAATGGCCGCTGAACGAGGTCTGATCCACGACGCCTGGCCTTCCTGAGTCTTTCGAGGGATTCCCTGGAGCTTTCCATCGAGGTGACAGTGCTTTTGCCACGCTCGGAATTGGCTAAAGCCAGGATCTGATCTGTCAACGAATTAGTCTTTGGATTCTGATCAATTTTTTTTCTGTTATTGTTCAAAAGTTACTCTTTCATGCCAAAAAGTTCAATTCTCTAGCTAGAACTTCATTCATTGACAGATTTTTGTCAAGGCGAATCGTTGATAAAAAAATTCTGGTAACACCGTGTTATGCTATTTTCTGCAACGAATTGACAAGATCGCGTCCCGATATGGCTGTAGGTAAAGATTTGCCATCCTGTTCGTAA
Organism: Syntrophaceae bacterium; assembly: GCA_014874425.1. Classification (GTDB taxonomy): domain Bacteria; phylum Desulfobacterota; class Desulfomonilia; order Desulfomonilales; family Desulfomonilaceae; genus CAJBEZ01. Next base: position 2,505 of record JACWAG010000126.1, read on the forward strand.
AGTAGGATGGTTTCTTCAATGATCTCGCACAACTCAGCGAAGACAGCCTTGGCGTCTGAACCGTGGCAGCCCCCATAGAATAATTCAGGGCAACTCCCAATAAAACACCCGTCCTCGTCAGACCACTCCACTATCTTGAGATACTTATCGCCTCTGCTCATTTCTTAGACTCCTGAATCGCCAGGCGGATCGCTCTTTCTTGATAGCGTAGAGCGTCGTCGCCAATATTTCCTGAAACAGTTACTGGTTTACGAACGTTGGGGTGGGTAAAGTTCCTGTGGCTTCCTTTCCCTCCTCTGTCTATGAAGCCGGCCTTCTTCAAGTCCCATATAAGGTCGCGCACTTTTCTCGACACTCAAAATCCTTTTCGAAAAACCAATATTTTTTCTATTCCCTAATTGTACAGTGTTCAAGCCTGATTTTCAATGCCGTGACGGTAACGTCGCGTTGTGTATGTGCGGTAGAATGGTAACATATGTCCCTATTTGACACACGTTCGGATTGAAAATGGGATCGACCTATTAAAAGCGGGTCATTTCGAGCGCCAGGGAGAAATCTTTTTGCCGCACAGGTGGCCCATGGCGCAAAAGCAAAAATGCGCCGGGCATAGACACCCAGTGGCGCTGGAAGCATCACTGGAGTTGCATCCGGATAATAGTGGTGGCGGGCCTCCGTGCCCGCAAAAAAATATTCCACCACGAAAATAATTCAACAACGTGTATACTTATTTGGCCACTTGGGAATATGATGGCGCATCAGAAGGGAGTTTATGTTCGTTTAGGCTCCACGAATCGTCGCGCTGGTCCGGAAATAGCAGAAGAAATCCGCCGTCTGGCCAGAAATACGTTTTTTGATGAGCAGCCTTGCCCGGAAGCCGACTCGGAAGCTATAGACTACCGAGTTGCTTCCGAGTTATTTTCCGAGGTGTCTCGACCGCTAACCGATGCCAGGATGGTAACCCTAGGTTTGATGGTGAACCGAGGTGGGACCAATGTGCGTCATTACAAACAACTGATTGGCTTACGCTCTATGGCCCACTAATCATGTCGTGCACTGTGAAAAGGCCTTTTACCGTTCACAAATACAGTTGCTGATCATTCAGCGTACACTAAGCTGGAAATATCATAAGATTCAAACGCCAGGGGACCATTCCATGCCTTGTCAAAGGTCTTTTCGACCGATGGCGGAATTCTCTTCCCAGTGGGAAGATTTTTTTACCCCCCAAAATAACACTACATACGTCCTTATTTGACACACGTCCGAATTAGAATAGGGGAGCTGACGAATTAGCGATGTGTCATTTCGACCGTCAGGGAAAAATCTTTTACCGAGGAGGTAACTATTGAAAGGATATGAAATATCAGATGATATTGAAGTCCTGAGAAGTTTTCTGGAAATTCCGCTGGGAAGCGCTGATGGCGTGTTCGATCGCTTCCTGGAAATCCCTCAAGCAATTTATCGTGGTGAAGGTCTGGAAAGATTTCTATACGTTCGAGGTTCCAGAAGCAACAAAGTCTTACTCGTGGCTCATGCCGACACTGTTTGGGACCGTGAGTACGGATCCGATCCTAGCCCAACAAATGAAATATCGATAGAGAATGGCGAAATTAGAGCAGTCAATGAAGAATTTGGACTGGGTGTGGACGACAGGGCCGGATGCGCCATGCTCTGGCTACTCAAAGATTTGGGACATTCCCTGCTTGTTACAAATGGCGAGGAACACGGCCAGACAGGCTCTTCCTGGTTGATGGATCATAACAAGGATATCGCTGACGAGATTAATCAGGACCGTCAGTTTGTTATTGAATTTGACAGACGCAACGGCTCTGATTTCAAGTGCTACAACGTGGGCACGGACGAGTTCAGGTCTTATGTCGCTGAGAAAACCGGCTACACGGAACCTGATCGACGGGCTACCACTGATATAGTGTCGCTGTGTCGCAAAATTGCGGGAGTTAATCTCAGCGTTGGCTATCACAATGAACATGGAAACCAGGAATATTTGAATATCGCAGAATGGGAGCACACCCTTGAAGTAGTTAGAGAGTGGCTTTCAGAGCCAAATTTGGAGAGATTTGCTTTGTGCTGGAGAGAAGATTAAGTTTGTCCATGAAGAGGGTGAACCCAAACCTAGGACTTACCACCGACCAGTTAACTGAATTGCTGTGAAGAAGCCCTGGCAGCGGCGGCGCCACCCCTACCGAGGCGCAAACACATTTCTCTTGAGAGAGCATCATATTAACCCTGAAAGAGTTATATAGTAGTGATGGGCCTCCGTGCCCGTATAGAAATGGCCCGCGTTCCCGCAAACTGAATTCCTTCGATAACATCCCCCCCATGAATGAATGAAGAATTGGTAGTGGGAGCGGCCTCCGTGTCGCTCATTGGATTTTTTAAATTGGCAGTTTGTTGTGAAGACAAATGACCGGATAGAGACACCTGGCCCCATTTTTCCAAGGCGGAACCATGGTGCTCTATGGAGCGGGCAGGTACACGCGCAAAAAAATTTTCCAACACGAAAAAAATTCAATAACGTTTGTCCCCATTTGACACATGTCCAGGGGACAATACGACCATCATGACGGAAAGGAACCCTGACTGATGGCTCAGATGAAGGAATTTTGCGCGAAACTTAAAGTTAGCGCATGGCAGACCAACCGGACAGAGAGGCTTTAACGCTCGCTTTCAGCCGATCATGCGTCGTTGAATTTCCGCACACTCGACAACGCACCGGCGACAGCGGCCTTGAGTAGTTCGGAATTGTCCGGGAGCAGCTTAGTCCTGGAATCGAGGGTTGTGAACAAAGCCGATCGAAATCCACTTTTTGGGAACAGGGACTGACTATCGCCATTCTTGGCGATGTCGGCGTGGCCCTCGTTGAAAAGCACGAATCAGTTTCTGTGGAGCGCCTCATGCCAACAGTTTTATACTTGAAAGGTAGCGCTAGAATATGGCAGTTTATAAA
>JACWAG010000127.1 GCA_014874425.1 Syntrophaceae bacterium
GAAGCCCAAAGTAGACCACCAGTCCCGAATGTAGGATTAGGAAACCTTTCTGGATAGAAAATTTGATCTATGCTCCCACCAAGGACATAGGCAAAAAAGCCAAGGCCGAAAACTCCATAGACTATAGAAGGAACCCCAGCAAGATTATTAACACACACTCGTATTAGCGAAACCAACTTTCCCTGTTTGGCGTACTCTCTCAAATAGAGGGCGGCCACTACGCCGAAGGGGGCTACAATCAACGCCATGAGGATAGTCATGCAAAAAGTACCGAATATCGCTGGAAGCACGCCACCTTCCGTATTGGCTTCCCGTGGTTCTTGAGTCAAGAATTCCAACCACCTGGAGAAATAAACGGAAAGTTTTGCGCCAAACCCAAGCCTATTTGCTGGGTAGAGCCTTACAATGTCGGACAACTTCATAACCTTTTCCTTGTTCCCGACATCCGACATTGTGATGGTATATTTGGAGTCTATCTGTCTAAGGGCTTCAGCTTCATTCGACAATTCACGATATTCCACTTCCAGCTTATCTTCGCTGGCTTTGAATTTCTTTGCGGCAATCGAGTAAGCGGCGCTGTTTGCTCCCTCCTCTAATTCAACCTTTTTGAGAGCCAGCCTGTTTCTTTCAAGATAATGGTTTACCGTTGAGATTTCGTCATGTTCTATTCTCTGAATTCTTTGGCGACGACTTTTCCCTTCCTTTTCCGCTTTTCGCAACTGCTCTGATGAAGGGTCGGGTTCATTAATTAGGACTCCATTGAGGTTCAGTGATTTAACTCTTCCGATAAAAGGTCCCCATTCCATTCTTTCGACATATACCATGTCCAGCGGTTCGGAAACCTTATCGATTTCATAAGCCGGAACCCACTTGTAGTCCTCGTTATAGAGATCGAAGTTACCGGTCTTGTAAAGATACCTTCTCAGGTAACCGTTGTTGGCATTGAGTTCTTTCTTAGCCAATTCAGGCAATTTGGCAATTTTGTCCGGTTCGGGTTTATATATTTCGGATCTGACCAACTCTCCGGCCACTGTCGATCCATTGCTCAGATTTACTTCTTCAATTCGACTTGGATAGAATGTTAATAGTCCATTATAAAGAATTAGGGTTACAAAACCTGTTATCATGATCAAACCGATAACCAGGGTCCCGCCCAATATCCAGAGAAATGGTTCACCTCGAGCTTTGAAGTCACAGTTTCTGCGACGCTTAACATTTTCAACGCTAGTCTGTTCGGTTTCGTTTTTCATGTGACAAACCCTAGAGTTTCAAGGCTCTCTTGCGAAAGCGCTGACGAACAAGTTCCGCAAGCGTATTTATCACGAATGTCATGGCAAATAGGACCAGACCGGTGAGGAAGAGGGTTCGATATAGAGTCCCGTCCTTGGGCGCCTCAGGGAGTTCCACGGCAATGTTAGCCGACAACGCCCTCAGGCCGCTAAATATATTAAGATCAATTACGGGAGTATTACCTGTCGCCATCACTACAATCATTGTCTCGCCAACCGCCCGCCCCATTCCGATCATAATAGCCGAGAAAACTCCACTTATCGCGGTAGGCAAAACAACCCACATCGCTGTTTGCCACGGCGTCGCCCCACAACCCAGACTGGCGGAACGGAGTTGGTCCGGAACTGCGCTCAAGGCGTCTTCAGCAAGCGTATAGATAATTGGTATAACCGCAAAACCCATTGCAAAGCCAACGACAAGAGTGTTTCGTTGAATATAGGTCCCTACGATCGATCCCCTAGGATCCACTCCAAATAAAGCGAGTAACGTAGACAAAACATAGGACAAAGCGACTGCCACCAAAGCAAATATCAGCCAGCGGGCAAAATCTAGAATGGCCCCGTAGGGCGCTTTAAATGTCTTAACCCGGTTATTAAACGAGGGGCCAATAGTCCTAGAATTCAAGTAGGTTAAAAACGCCGCTACCACTGGTAGGGCCATCAGAAATAGAAAGGGAACGCTACTGCCCTGATTACCGCTTAGCCACGACTTGAGATTGCCATTGAAAAAAAGTTTTTCGAACACAGGTCCCAGAAAATATGCTCCGGTCACTCCACAAGATACCGATATGCTCATGAGAATCAGTTTTGGAAGACCATCAAGTTTAAGGCTAGTCCGAACTGGAAGCAATTGCCAAAAGTAGGCGGATATTACCAAGCATATTGGCATTACTATAAACGCCAGCAATACAGCGGCTATCCATGATTCGACAACTGGAGCCAGGACCAGTGCGGCTACAAATCCAAGGACCACAGAAGGTAAAGAAGCCATGACCTCCATAACAGGTTTGATTTTCCCACGAACATGGTTTGGAAGAAATTCCGATGTATAGATGGCTGCCAGAAGCGCAAGGGGAGCTGCAAATAGCAAAGAATAGAAAGTCGCCTTGAGTGTTCCAAAAATTAGGGGAACGAGAGAAAGTTTTGGTTCAAACGCGTCAGTAGCCCCTGTAGACTGCCAAGTATACGAAGGACCGGGATATCCCTCGTACCAAACCTTTCCAAACAATGTCTTCCACGAAATTTCCGGGTGTGGTATGGAGAGCCTCCAAAAGCCCACTTTTCCGTCATGGCCGATGGCCAGTAGTCCATCCAATCGAGGTGAAAGCGCAATTATACCTGCGTTGAACTTCTCCTTACTTCCACCAAGTTCGATGAGCGTTTTTTGACTAATGCCGTGTCGCAACCAGATTGCGCCGTTAGAGTCCAATGTGGCAAATGTCTTTCCATTCTGACTCGGACTGAATCCAGTTACACCCGAATGCTGAGGCTGAAATTCCCTGGTCGGGACCATTGTCATGCCATCAGTGGAATTAGCCCCATCTCTCTTCAGCAGAAAGTAGATCGTCAGGTCTCCTCCGGAATCACCCACGACTATGGATCGGGCCCCCAACAATGTACTGAACACTGTAAGCTCACGCCCGGATGGGGTTACCTTGAGGGTTTCGGCCAATTGAGGCTTGTTCTCGTTGTGGACATCATATCTGAATACGCGCCCAGTACGATCAGCAAGAATGATATTGTCGCCGGTATCATCAATAATTGCGAATCTAAAATTGACTTTTCCTTTTGGAATGGGCAAAGCGATCTTATTGACTTGGGTAGTGCGGCTCCGTGTGAGCATATTGGTCTTTGTCTCTGTGGTAAGAAAATGGGCGGCCCCAGACGCGTCGGCCACTGCAAGGTAACTTTTGGGCCGATCACCGAAATCAACCAAACGATAGTCCAATGCTACGATTGGACTATCTGTTTCAGACACTTCTATTTCCGTGGCAAGTTTTGTCTCTACATATACTTTTCGCAATCCCTTTCCTGGGATTTTTGAAAAAATCGTGTCTGGACCTGAGCTGTCTCGGGCGTCCAATTCCTTTAAATCTTTTGGCGCCTGTTCGGGTGTGAGGATCTCATTTTTGAAATCTATCGAGCCCAGTCTGACGGTCCCATCGGAAAATCCGAAAGCAAGATGGTCATTATCAATTGTTTTTCCAATGGCAGTAAGCTCTTTTCCGCCAAAATCGAATGAGAGACTTTCCAGAGGGGTTCCGGTCTTCGTGTGCCATATGTAAACCTCGCCGCTCTTTGAAACAGCGGCGGCTAGGGTGTCGTGCTCGTCTATAGTAAGGTCTACGACGTCTTCAGATTTCAGAGGCGCCATGTATTCATGGATCGAAAGAACTTTTCCACCTCCAAACAGCGGGAGGACTTCATAGACTAGATAAATCGTCATGCCCATAACAGCGGCAATGACCAATGCGCCGCCTACCGTTATAGTCTTGTCCGCCAACCTGTCAGCGAAAAGAACCCAAGGGCTGGTCTTTTTTCGGCCTTCCACGCCAAATCTTCGCATCGTGGTATCCTTTGAATTTAGCGACTCGCTATTTAGAAGTGTTTCACTTTTTCATAGATTACTCTAAAAACAAATGTGAGGAATAGCGACGCTCTTGGCGCGCTCCACTCCTCACCAATATTAATCCAGTCGATAATTTAAAGTCTATTTCAATCCTACTTTACCGAGATCTTCATCAGCCAGAGCCTTTGAAACAGGATAAAAACCATCTTTGATGACTATCATCTGACCTTGTTTAGAAAAAACATATCTCAAGAGTTGAGCCATTAAAGGATTTAGCGGTTCATTGGGTTTCTTATTAAAATATATGTATAGGAATCTTGCCAACGGATAATTTCCATCATATGCGTTTGCAGCGTTCGCTTCATAACCCTTGGCCCCTTCTTTGGCCGCGAGAGGAACAATTCGAACATCCGGTGTCTTATAGCCAACACCTGAATATCCTATCGCATATTTGTCGTTAGCCACGCCTTGAACTACAGCGGAAGACCCTGGTTGCTCCTTCACGGTATCCTTATAATCGCCGTGAAACAGCGCGATTTCTTTGAAATAAGCGTAAGTTCCACTTGCGGAATTGCGACCGTAAATTGAAATAGGCTTATCTGACCATTCTCCAGTCAAGCCAACATCACCCCATGTCTTGATGTTCTTGACGCCGCTTTTGCGCGTTTTTGAAAATATGCCATCAAGTTGCTGCAAAGAAAGGCTCGTGATAGGATTGTCTTTGTTTACAAATACTGCGAGAGAATCTACAGCGACTCTTACAACTGAAGGTTTATAGCCAAATTTATTCTCAAAATCGGTGATTTCTTTGGATTTCATCTCCCGGGACATAGGACCAAATTGCGCTGCGCCTTCTATAAGAGCAGGCGGAGCTGTCGAAGACCCCTTGCCTTCGATGGAAATTTTTACCCCAGGATATGTGGCCCTAAACCCTTCCGCCCAATAGGTCATCAGATTGTTCAAAGTATCTGAACCAACTGATTTCAGGCTACCAGACACCCCGCTGATCTTTTGATATGAAGGCAAAGCTGGGTCAAGATCCATGGCTGAAGCCGCCAGAGCTATAGCCAATGAACATAACATGACAATTGAGAAAATTCGAGAGAACATTTGAATCCTCCGTTCTGAGACAATCTTATTGACAATTCAAAAGGACCGTCAGCCACTATTTTCAGATTTAATTGTTAGCAAATTGTTAGGATGCGAAAGAGCCAA
>JACWAG010000128.1 GCA_014874425.1 Syntrophaceae bacterium
AGGGTCCTTCATTTCTTCAAGAATTCTCCTGTCAATTTCTATGTCCCCACCATCAATAGTGAGTTTGATCTTTTTTTTCTGATCCCCGGAGAGGTCCCTCACAAGTCGGGGGAACATTTCCAGAAGAGTTGAAGACGGCAGCATCAGAACACTCTTCATATCTTCAAGGAGGTCGTCAACCATAGATGAGGATTGCCTAGAATCATTTTCGGCCATCGATAAGAGGGTTTTTAGTCGCCCTTCAATTGTTTTTAATGTGGCCTCGTTTGACTCTAGAAAATCAATGATTTTGAGTAATTGTGGTCTATAGTTTCCGTTCGCGTCGTAAGAATCGGGATTTTGGACAATTCCTTTTAACATTCTGACTTCAGGATATAGTTTAGCCCATTGTTTTCCATGCGAATCCAGGTTTAATTTAACGTTTTTCAAGTCGGAAACACGTTGATTGGCCGCCATTTTAACAGCCACCATTTCCTCCACTTGATAGAGAAGGGAATCAAGTTTAGAGGATTGGATCCTTATGGTCTCTGTCTGGGCGGAACGCTTCGAATCAGTCTGGGCTGTTCGCACTGAAGTTTCGTTCGGTCCCATTGAAGCAGATGGTTGTTCCGAAGTTGGAGGGAGCTGAACTGAAAGCTGAGGAGTAACCGAATCATCGGGTTTTGGTGGTTTGTCATTTGAAACAATTGACGCCAATCTTTTCGGGGCACGTGGGGAACTATCTGTGGGCGCAGCCGGTTCGGAAGTTATATCGGACAGACGTTGAAGTAATTCTCCAATGGGGAAAACTTCGTCTGTTGATATTAGCTTAGCTGCCCCCTCAACAGAATCCAGTAGGGTGTCAAGGACCTGAGAAGACGGTTGTAATTCCTCCTTTTTCAGAAGAGAAAGAACAGTTTCCATGGCTTGACAGATTTTTTCAACATCTCGAAGGTTTACCGCTCTAGCGGCGCCCTTTAAACTATGAGCTTCACGATAGATCATTTCCAGTATTCGGTTTTTTCCCTCAGGGTTAGAGGTGTTTTCAAGGTCCAATAGCCCCGAAGAGATGGTCTGAACGTGTTCATCAGCCTCGATTTTAAATGTGGCCTTGAGCCTTTTGAGAAATTCCTCTTCTCTCGTGTCCATCGCAGGTTTCCTCAGACTTTGAATCTGTTTACAAAGTCTTTGAGTCTTTGTCCAAGTTGTTCCAAATTTCTAGCCGCAGTTTCCAGTTGTCTCGTTCCTTCGACGTTCTGGCGCATCGCCTGATCAATACTGTCCATAGCGCTCGATACTTGCTCAACGCCCACAGATTGCTGTTCGCTTGAAGCCACCACGACGGTCAATGCCTGAGCGGCTTCGTGCACGCTCTTGGTTACTCCATCGATAGCGGTTCCGGCCTCACGAGATTGTTTGGACCCTGCGTCTACGGCCTTGTTACCTTGTTCGGTAGCCATGACCACAGCGCTAATTGAAGCCCGAATGTCCTCAAGAATTGTCCTGACCTGATCTGTAGCTTGTTTAGACTGGTCTGCCAGGCTTTTAATTTCTTGAGCTACTACAGCGAACCCTTTCCCCTGCTCACCAGCCCGAGCCGCTTCAATAGAAGCGTTTACCGCTAGAAGTTTGGATTGTTCAGCTAAATCCTTTACAGCCGCAATTATTTCTTCAATCGAAAGGCTTTGCTCGCTTAAACGTACAACGGTTTCGCCGATTGACTCCATTTGGCCCTTGATAAGGTTCATACGACTAACTGTTTCTTCGGTAGCCCTCTTTCCCCCCTGAGCCACTTGAAATGTCATCTGGGAGCGATCCGAAACCGATTTGGCTTTTTCGCTCGAAAGGTTGATAGTCTGTTTCAACTCTTCCACCGTAGTTGTAGTTTCACTTACAGCGGATGATGTTTCAGACGCGCTGGCTGCAAGTTCAGAGGTAGTTGCGGAAATCTCCGTGGAGGAGGACATCAGGATATTGACACCATCCAGGATTTCTCGGGTTTGTTGCCGCAAATTCTCAACCATAGAGTGAAAAGATCTTGTGAGTTGGCCAATCTCGTCTTTTCGACTTTCTATAGTTACTTCAATCGTAAGATCACCGTCACTAATCCTGGATGCCTGGTCGGACATCCTTCTGATCGGTTTGGATACTCCTCTAGCTGCGAGAAAAGCTAAGATAGCGACAATTACCGATATAATGAGAGCTATGAAAACTATACGCCAGACAAGATCTACCGTGCTAGCTTGCGCTTCTTTGACATCTATGTCCGAGATAATCGCCCATTCAAAATTCGCTCCCAAGTTTTCGTCTTTGCTAATCCCGGCAGGCATGTAAAAAACTAGCGACGGCTCACCAGTTATATCTTGCCCTATGACCCCGCCAGATTCCCCTTTAAGAGCCATAGCAGCAGGTTTCATTTCATCCCTTTTTTTTAAGAAAGCGTCTGAACCTGAACTAGCGTCGGACCTCATTAAGTGGTCTTGTCCTACCAGTCTGGTTTCACCTGTCTCACCCACACCAATGGTTGTTTTCATGGTACTGATAATCCTAAGAGGCATAATTCTTAGGATTATCAGTACCATGAAAACAACCATTGGTG
>JACWAG010000129.1 GCA_014874425.1 Syntrophaceae bacterium
CCAGGAGAACGGTACCGAGCCCGCCTTCCAGAATGAATATTGGGACAACAAAAAACCGGGTATCTATGTTGACATAGTTTCCGGGGAGCCTCTCTTCAGTTCACTTGACAAGTTCGATTCCGGGACCGGGTGGCCGAGTTTCACAAAACCGTTGGAACCTGGAAATATTGTTGAAAAAGATGACAGGAGCTTTTTCTCTACACGCACGGAGGTAAGAAGCAAGAAAGCTGATTCTCACCTTGGGCATGTTTTTAATGATGGGCCGGCTCCCACGGGCCTGCGTTACTGCATGAATTCCGCGGCCCTGCGCTTTATCCCAAAAGAAGATTTGGAAAAGGAAGGCTACGGTAAATACACACGCATTTTTGATCTTTAGTTTGGCTATGTGTCCAAAAATGTTGTAAAATATTGAACAGATATTGATTCCCTTTGACAGCTTCAAAAGCCTGAGGGTCAAACCATGGAACAAGACCTCAAACCTAGCCCGAGTACATCAGCATGGATAGGGGCTCTTCTGCTAGCCGTCGTAATTATTGTAACAGGCGGCTATGCTTATTACCTCCATGAAGCGCAACGAATCCGACATGACAAATATGAGGACATAGCGACTATAGCAAATCTCAAATCTGAACAAATTGAACATTGGCGACATGACAGGTTTCAAGATGTCGAACGGGACGTAAAATCACCGTTTCTTAAGAGAGCTATGGAGGAATGGGTTCACGGCCCAAAAAGCGAGGCGCTTAAATCACGGTTGAACGAATTTCTGGGGATTGAGGCACAGATTAGGGGTTACGTTGACGCTTTACTTCTTGATCCACAAGGTAAAATCTTGATGTCGACCAAACCCGAATCCGGCGAGTTGAATGAAGCTGTAAAACGAGCTATTGATGAGTCACTGACTACTCGCTCCGCTATCCTGAGTGAATTGTATAGGGCCTCTGATGGGCACGTCCATTTGGACGCAGTTGCTCCGGTTTTGGACTCAGCCGGAGTCCCAATCGCCGTAGTTGATTTGGTGACCAACTCCTCTGCTACGCTGTGTGAATTCCTTCAGTCCTGGCCAGTTCCAAGCAGTTCAGCGGAGATTATTTTGGTCCGTAAGGACGGCGCTGATGTTCTTTTCCTCAATAGACTCAGATTTGACCCAAATGCGGCATTGTTCCTTCGCATACCTTTGACCGACATTAGTGTGCCTGCCGTTCAGGTAGTCCTTGGGAAAACAGGAATGTTCCAAGGATTGGATTACCGTGGAGTGGAAGTGTTGGCGGACCTGATGCCTGTCCATAACTCTCCATGGTTTATAGTCGCAAAGGTTGATACAAAAGAAATTCTGGCAGAAGCCAGGTATCGCGGAGAGGTCACAGCCTTTTTTGTGGTGGTTTTCATATTGTTGGCGTCAGCTATGACGGCTTATTTTTACAGAGTGCGCCAGACTAGGCTTTATCGAGACCTTTACCGCTCCGAGCGGGAGAGATTCAAGGCCCACGAAGAGTTTAGGACTACCCTTTACAGTATCGGCGACGCTGTTATCACCACGGACCACAAAGGTTCCGTGAAGGTTATGAACCCTGTGGCCGAACAGTTAACCGGCCTGAGTGAGTCGGAGGCAAATGGTAAACCTCTTGAAGAGGTGTTCTGCATCATTAACGAGGACTCGCGCGAAAAAGTCGAAAACCCCGCTCAACGCGTCCTACGGGAAGGAATAGTCGTAGGGCTTGCCAACCACACCATCCTAATTTCGAGTGACGGGGCTGAGCGCCCTATAGCCGACAGTGGAGCGCCGATCCGCGACAAAGATGGCGCCGTCAATGGAGTTGTGCTGGTCTTCCGTGATCAGACACAGGAGAGAGCGGCCCAGAAAGCTCTGCGAGAACAGCATAGTGAATTACAAAAGAGTTTGAAACAAGCGACGTTCCTGTCTGATCTGATTGAACGGTCTTCAAAAGCGTTGCGACTGGAGAAAGACAAGCTCAAGAGTATCCTTGATAACATGAACGACGCTGTTCGCATTGTAAATTCCGGTCATGAAATTGAGTACATTAACCGGTCTATGGAAGCGGATTTCGGTCCGGTCAGCGGACGAAAATGCTATGAATATTTCCGCGACAGTTTGAAACCTTGTGAAAACTGCGGGAATCATGTGGTTTTTGTAGAGAGACCTACCCACTGCGAATGGCGGTCCGAAAAGGCAAACAAAACTTATGAAATATTTGACACTCCAATCCAGAATGCTGATGGTTCAATATCAAGGCTTGCAATATTCCACGATATAACTCACCGAAAAGTAATCGAGGAGGAAAAGGAAAAACTTCAGGCTCAACTTCTCCAATCACAAAAGATGGAGGCCGTTGGGACCCTTGCCGGTGGAATAGCTCATGATTTCAACAACCTGTTGCAAGTCATCCTTGGCTACTCGGAATTGATGTTACAGACAAGAGATCCGGATAATTCGGACCATGGCGACCTACAGAAGATTTACCAGTCTGCCCGGAGTGGGGCCGAGCTTGTAAGACGACTGATGATTTTTAGTAGAAAAATAGAGCCAAAATTCGTCAATTTGGATTTAAATAAGCACATAATCCAGACCCAGAAGCTTCTGACCAGGACCATTCCCAAAATGATAGATATCCATTTGGATCTGTCTAGTGACATCAGTCAGATCAATGCCGACCCAACGCAGGTAGAACAAATCCTCATGAATTTAGCGGTCAACGCCCGAGACGCCATGCCTGACGGGGGTAGGA
>JACWAG010000130.1 GCA_014874425.1 Syntrophaceae bacterium
GGTTCTAGGCGAAGAGCATTACAACGTTACACGTCAGATTCAGTTAGTTCTTCAGCGATACAAAGACCTCCAGGACATTATCGCAATTCTTGGTATGGACGAACTCTCTGAAGAAGATAAGCTGGTAGTCACCCGGGCTAGAAAGATACAGCGGTTCCTATCGCAGCCGTTCTTTGTTGCGCAGGAATTCACAGGCACTCCGGGTAAATATGTAAAGATCGCTGACACAGTCGCTGGGTTCAAGGAAATCATCGAAGGCAAATGTGATGACATTCCCGAGCAAGCGTTCTATATGGTGGGCGATTTGAGCGAGGTTCGAGCCAAGGCTGACAAACTGGCGAGCGCCACAGCCTGATCAGGAGAGCTTCATGGCTGAAAAGTTCAAGGTTGAATTAGTCACTCCACGTGGCATTGTATTAGACAAAATGGTGGAGGAAGTTATAGCGCCGGGTATGATGGGTGAATTTGGTGTTCTTTCAGGTCATACGCCCATGTTGACGTTCATCAAACCTGGAGTATTTTCTTATCTGGAATCTGACCGGTTTGTGAAGTATGTTGTTGGGTCAGGGTTCTGTGAGGTTTTGAAAGATTCCGTCATGGTGTTAGTGGAAGAAGCCCATGTTGCCGAATCCATTGATAAGGCTCAGGCTACTGAGGAGTTGGCTGTATTGGAAAAACAACTTCTAGAAATAGACACCGTTGAAAATGCAGCGGAATACGAGAGGATGTTGAACAGGATCAAAGTTGTCAATACAAAGATTTCACTAGTCGGGGGCAATTGATACCTGAGTATTTTTATCCTATCCAAAAGCCTTGGCATGGTCGAACATTTCAACCATATGTCGAGGCTTTTTTATTTGTGATAAGATATCAACCTGTTACAAACCATCACGAAAGTTGCGATAAATAAATGTCTCCAGTAGACCCCATAGGCCTGATTCGTCGGAAACTTCAGAAGCTTAAGCTGGACGCGATCCTTCTTAACACCTCGGAAATCACGCGATCAACTAATTTGAGATATTTGTCGGGATTTACCGGATCCGACGCGGCTATTCTGATTAATGAAGATCGGCTACACCTTTTTACAGACGGTCGTTATAAGATACAATCAAAAATCGAGTCCCCCAAATTTAGGGTCCATGTAACTCGGGGGAAGATAGCGTCCCTAGTCAAAATCCTGAGAAAGCTTGGAGTTAGGAATCTTGGGGTAGAGGGAAACAGGATTAGTTTTGATTATGTGTCCGCACTCAAGAAAGCGGCTAAAGAAATTGAAGTGGTCTCATTTAGATCCCAGGAATTGGCAGATCTCAGGATAACCAAGGATGGGTCGGAATTGGAAATGATCAGGAAGGCAGCCCAAGTTGCGTCGTTGGCATGCAAACAACTATTGGAAACAGGTATTTCCGGAAAATCGGAGTCTGAAGTGGCTGGTCGGCTTGGTTCCCTTTTCAATCGTGGAGGGGCGTCTGCTGAGTCTTTTGAGACCATAGTCGCGTCAGGTGTTAGGAGCGCTTTGCCACATGGTAGTCCCACCGAGAAAATTATTGAGTCCGGTGACTTGGTGGTAATTGATTACGGGTGTATGATATCAGGTTATTGTAGTGATGAAACCGTTACATGCGTTGTAGGGTCTCCGGACGCTGAACAGAAGAAAATTCATCAGGCAGTTAAGGACGCTCATGATCGGGCTATAGAAGCCATTAAACCCGGAGTCAGAGGTAATGAGTTGGATAGAGTGGCTCGAGAGACAATTTCAAAGGCCGGGTATGGCAAGTATTTCCTTCACAGTCTCGGCCATGGAGTTGGTCTAGAGGTCCACGAAGCTCCTTACCTGGCGCCTAAATCGGTATCAGTAATTGATTCGGGGATGGTTTTTACAATCGAGCCAGGAATCTATATCGAAGGATTTGGAGGAGTGCGCCTCGAGAGTTTGGTTTATCTTTCATCAACTGGTCCGGAAATTCTATCCAGAGCTTCTAAGAGTCTTATCTCCGTAGCATGACTAAGGGGAACGGTTTTCTAGAATTGGATGTTGTGGTCATTCCTCTGACGCACATTGCCCAAAATAACCTCTGAAGACGCGATGAGGTTTTAATTTATCGGGTCGTAATTATATTAAAGAATTAGACACGCGCGTCCGCAATAGCGGAAATCGATACGAAAGTGAGGATTATTTCTAAAGAACGATGTATTCAACCTCAGATTTTAGAAAAGGGCTCAAAATTGAAATTAACGGCGAGCCCTTTACAATTGTGGATTTCTTGCATGTGAAGCCTGGCAAGGGTGGGGCATTTGTCCGTACGACTTTAAAAAGTTTGCTTACAGCAAATGTAATAGACAGGACTTTCAGGTCAGGCGAGAAACTCGACAAACCGGACCTCGAGGAAAAGCAGATGCAGTTTCTCTACGAAAGTGAAGGGGAATATCACTTCATGGACAGTGAAACCTATGAGCAGTTGTTTTTGGTCGAACAAAACCTTGGTGACGCCAAGAATTATCTCCAGGAAAATGTCAATGTCACTGTCCTTTTCCATAACGGCAAACCTATTGGCGTGGAGGTTCCAATATTTGTTGAACTTACCGTGACAACAACCGAGCCTGGATTACGAGGAGATACAGCGGCTGGAGCTACCAAGCCGGCGACTCTGGAAACAGGCATGACTGTTCAGGTGCCACTCTTTGTAAATGAGGGAGATGTTTTGAAGATAGATACCCGAACAGGAAAATATATCGAGCGCGCTCGCTAGATTGGTCCAGATGGAAAAATTCGGTCTTGTAATTCATGATGAGCAGTCGTTTATTGCCAGAGTTGTTGAACGTGGGATTCAGCAGGGCAAATTGGCTCACGAAAAAGCAGACGAAATTGTTCGTATTTCTGTAGCCATGGCCAACAAATATGTTTTACAGAATGAGATTGATTTTAGGTCTGTCGAACAATTGGCCAGGGCACAGCAAACGGTCTTCAAGCTTGTCGGCATCGGGCTAGAGATCAAGAGCAAAGGAGAAATCGATAAGGGAGTAGCTTACCTAATGGATTTAACCCCTGTCGATTTATTTAGGTTGGCGTACACGAGAATCGTGAACCTGAGGAA
>JACWAG010000131.1 GCA_014874425.1 Syntrophaceae bacterium
GCACAATAAGTGACACGGAAACCACAGACTCAATGAACCAGCCAGTTCTAAATTGATCCACTGTGGCATTGATTAGAAGGAGACAGCCAAAAGTTAGGTAGTCAAACACCGAACTCAAGAGACCGAATGCTAGCATAAATTTCCGAATGAACTTGATGTCCCAGCGCCGCGGCTGTTCCACCATTTCGCTGTCCACGTTGTCGGTCGCGATTGCCATCTCGGGAAAGTCTGTCATTAAATTGGTGAGCAAAATCTGCTTTGGTAACAACGGAAGGAACGGCAGAAAGAGAGATGCGCCCGCCATGCTGAACATGTTCCCGAAATTAGCGCTTGTGGCCATGCGCACATACTTAAGAGTGTTGGCAAAGGTGACCCTGCCTGAGTTCACTCCTTGCACAAGGACTTTCAAGTCTTTTTCCAGCAGAACAATATCAGCCGCTTCTTTAGCTACGTCGGCAGCACTATCCACCGAAATGCTTACATCCGCAGCATGTAGGGCTGACGCGTCATTGATGCCGTCGCCCATGTAGCCAACGACATTCCCGGCCTTCCTGAGAGCTAGAATGATCCGCTCCTTCTGGTTCGGTTCGACCTCAGCAAGGACATCCACATCAGTTACTCTTGCCAACAAGGCCTCATTACTCATCTCCCAGAGTTCAGGACCTGTAAGGATCCTGGCATTCGTCAAGCCAAACTGGCGACTCAGGTTGGCGGCCACAAGTCTATTGTCACCAGTAATAATCTTCAGTGAAACACCGAGGCGCTTTAGTAGTCCTATGGTCTCCACTATGTCAGCCTTAGGCGGATCGAAAAGAACCAAAAATCCTAAGAACGTCATGCCGGTTTCCTGGCCCGTGCTGCTGGTCAATTCGCTGCCTGCATTTTTATGCGCAATCCCCAAAGTCAGAAAGCCCTTACTGCTAAATTCCTGAAAGTGCCGCCCGACTTCGTCTCGGACAGCGGAAATGTCGACAATCTGGCCAGTGGCGGTCTCGGCTGTCGAACATACTTCCAGAACATTGCGTAGAGCTCCCTTTGTAATGACAATGCGCTCGCTTACGGTCGACACCAGGATGCTCAATCGTTTTCGCACAAAGTCGTAAGGCGATTCGTCCAACTTCTGATACGCTGATACGTCGAACTGACGATAGGCCCGGATGCCTTCGTCTATGGGGTTCACGAAGCCTGTCACGTAAAAGGCGTTTATATAGGCATAGAGCAGGACTTTCTCGTTTGCGTAGCCGTTCACATTGAGCGCAGAGTGTAAATGAACCACTCCCTCCGTAAGAGTACCAGTCTTGTCCGAACAGAGGACGTTCATGCTCCCGAAGTTTTCAATAGCCGCGAGCCTTTTGACGATTACTTTCTCACGCGCCATGTCTTTGGCTCCATGAGCAAGGTTGATTGTAATAATCGCAGGTAAAAGTTGAGGGGTTAGTCCTACCGCCAGCGCAAGCGAAAAGAGAAATGATTCAAGAATTGGTCGGTGCAAATACGCATTGACGGCAAAGATTGTTATCACCAGAAGCAGGGTCACTTCCATGAGAAAGAATCCGAATCGCCTTACGCCTCGTTCAAATTCCGTTTCCTGTGGTCGAAGTTTAAGCCTCTCTGACACCTTGCCAAACTCGGT
Source organism: Syntrophaceae bacterium (assembly GCA_014874425.1). Taxonomy (GTDB): domain Bacteria; phylum Desulfobacterota; class Desulfomonilia; order Desulfomonilales; family Desulfomonilaceae; genus CAJBEZ01. The sequence continues at coordinate 1,634 of JACWAG010000131.1, forward strand.
TTGCTTACCCGTGTTGACAACCAAGGCTTTCCCGCTGCCGCTCACCACGTGTGTTCCCATCCAGAGAGCGCCCTTACGTTGAGAGAGGGGCGTCCCAGGATCAACAACTTTAACCGATTTTCCAACCGGATACGTTTCGCCAGTCAACGTGGCTTCGTCCAAATAGAGAGTTTTGGATTCAAGAACCAGACAGTCACCCGGAATAACATCGCCAGCGTCGAGTAGAACTACATCTCCTGGAACGATTTCTTCCAGTGGGATTCTCTTTTCAGTTCCGTCCCGAATCACCAGCACCTTAATTTGAACCATGGCTAGTAATTTCTCCACCGCGTCTACAGCCCCTCGTTCCTGCCAGAATCCCAGAAGGCCGCTTCCCATAACAATTACGAGAATTATAATCGCATTCACGTGATCATGAAGGAAAAACGACAATCCCGTGGCGAAAAGAAGAAGCAGGATAATCGGGCTCTTGAATTGAGAAATCAGGAGAGTGAATGTTCCGGAACTTTTCTTAGGTTTGAGGAGATTGGAACCATACTGAGACAGTCGCAGCTTAGCTTCACTGTCAGTCAGCCCCGCTGTTGCGCTTTCGAGTCGCTGAAGCATTTCAGCAGACGGGACGCTCCAAAATGCCGTTGGAGATTGGCCCATATCAGTCTCCTATTATGGAAGCCTTCAAAATCAAGAGATCTGTTCCAGCTCTATCCTCTCCGAGGCGCCGGACATACGGGCCAGCATAATGCTTAAATATTCTCGCAGATTTCTGGTCAGCAGAAAATTTTGACGTACCAATTCCTTTGCCTTGTGACCCATTACGAGGGCTGCGTCAGGGTGACGCAAGAGATATTGAGTTCGCAAAGCAGCCCCTTCCGGAGTCTTTACCAGGAAACCAGTGTGGTGGTTCACTACCTGAAGACGAATTCCTCCTGTATCGCCGCCTATTACAGGTTTTCCTTTCCACATGGCCTCGGTCACGGTCAGTCCGAATCCTTCTTTAAGAGACTTTTGAAGCACTATGTCCGCGCCTCGCTGCAGGGCATTGATTGTGACATGGGCATCCGGGGGTAGCTGAAGTACGTGAATGTCTTTGTCAGTGCCCGCCTCGCTACGAACTTCGGCTAGAACCGCTTCGGCTTCAGGATCATCGGTGGCTCCGCCGCCCGCGATGACCAACTGAAGCGCCGGAACGGACGGCTTGACCAATCGATATGCTCTAACAACGCCGAGAGGATCCTTGAAGCGATCAAAACGTGAGACCTGGAGCATTATTGGTCTGTCGGGGTCCAGCCCGAATTCAAGTTTGGCGCCAAGGACCTTTTCTTCGGTCAGATTCATATTTTTTTCGCTGAGAGGGTCGATGCTGGGCGGCATCAGATACTGGGTGTGTGGCAATGGCTGCGAAAAATCCGCGAGGGAAAAAATACTTGCGTCGTATTCCATGACGAATTTACGCAAGTACTTCCACAACGGACGATAAGGATGGCTTAAGTCAATATGGCATCGCCAGATCCATTTGCCTTTTCGGTTTGGGCATGACCTCAACAGGGGCAGTGGCTGCGGGTCATGTATAAAAACGATGTCTGCTTCTTCAAGGATCGAACGGAGACCTTCCGAGTTTTGGGCGCCGGTTTCCTCGTAAACCTTGAAAGACGCATCCCCCAGTGGGGCGGGTATGCCTTGTAGGGCGTTGTGGAAACTCTTTGTAATCTGGAAAAAACGCTCCTCCCCTCGAATAACTTCCCACCGAACATCAAGACCCAGATCTTTCTGAAGGGGAACCAGTTTGGCTAGGATTTCCGCTACGCCTCCTCCTACGTAAGTGGAGTTCACATGGACTACTTTGATTCCTCTTAATGGTCTTGCAAGCTGACGGAGTCGGTCGATCACGTCTTCTCCGGTTACTACAGCGTAATCTTGAATAGATGTCATGCGGACACTCCCTGAAAACGATGTGCAAACAAATTTGTCAGTTGCGTCCGCAGCTCCACGAGGGATACAAAATAGGGATCTACTGACGCCAGTTGTGAGCAAAGCTCCTCATAACGATCGCCGCAAGGCCTTAACCATAAGCGGAAGTCGTCCATCATTTCAGGGCTGCGGCGTCTAGCGTCAATAAAATGATAGAATAAGCTTCCTCCAGACATTTTGGAAACAGCCTCTACCAATTGCTCCGGTTCTTCAATTCTTTCTCGGGTATCGAACACTATTATTTGAGAGCTGACAAAATGAAATTGCGTGTCAAGCTCGGCCCAGGTAATTATTTCGGTTTCATCC